>JAEZXP010000052.1 GCA_023419655.1 Bacillota bacterium
AAAGATTCCTTTCAGATATCCTTGCACAATATTCAATTTTTCTTCGACTGTATATTTCCTATACATAAAATACCCCCTAAGTAGATTTTGGTTATTTACCTTGTCTACTTAAGGGGTATCATATCAAGGTACCGCTCTATTTTAGTTATTTCCTTCCTTTCATGGTATTGCATCAAGGAGAATCATTTGTTATAATTTTATCAAAAAAGAAGAAAAGAACAATTAAGAATAAATAAATGTTATTTAGATACAAGCGCTTGAATACGAAAGAGGTCTGACAACAAGTAAGCACAAAGGAGAGAAGAAGATGAATATGAAATCATCAGACAGCAAGCCGGAACAGTCCGGGGTAAGAAGATTTAATGATGAAAGAGAACGAGCGTCGGTAATTAACCGTACGATTGTTATTGGGTATACAATTTTTCTTACAGTGATTATTCTGTTCACCAGTCTGCTGTTTACAGAGACGATGGGGGAGGGGATTAAGCGAATTATAGTGGGGGCAAGTATCCTGCTGTTTATTGCGAATTGGGTGATTTATTTTAAAGGAAAATCCTCTTTGAACTATCACCGTTTTGTGGTTATAACGTATCTGATGCTCTATACGCTGTGTCTGCTTGTGGGTAAGTTTGAATATCTTCAGTATTCAATTCTGGCAATCTATATTATGTCCGTACTTTTTTTCCTTGATAAGGAAATGCGCATCTATTCTGCGGTTACGGCTGTGATTAATATCATATATTTTATCATGGTGTATCATGATACGGTCAGAGACAGCCAGGGCAGCAGCTTTAGCGGTCTCTCCTCCGGTGAACAGCTCATTATCTGGAGCGCATTTGCAAAGCTGGTTTTCCTGTTATGTGTGCTGTATACGGCGATTCGTTCCACAGACCGGGGTAAATTGTTCAATAAGGATATGGTTGGAACGGTAGCAGACCAGAAGCAGAGACAGCAGGAAATGCTGGAGGCGGTTCTGGAGATTGCAGGGAATATAAGAGAGAATGCAGCAAAGTCAAGTAAAATTGTTGATGAACTGGGAGAATCAACAGGTATCGTGAATAGTGCCATAAGCCAGATTGCACAAAGCACCCAGATGACGGAGGAGAACATTCAGGACCAGAACAATATGACCCGGATAATTCAGGAATCAATTAACGATACGGCACAGAGGTCAAAAAGAATGGTCGGCACTGCCGGAGAAGCCAGTGTTTCCATCGATGGCAGCAAAAAGGTGATGGATGAGCTGAGAACAAAATCGGAGAACATTGCCGGGACAAATCAGAATATGTCGCAGCGGATTGAGGAACTGGACAGGAAGATGCAGGAGGTTCGGGATATTGCTGCGATTATCTCCGGTGTTTCAAGCCAGACGAATCTGCTGGCTTTGAATGCGGCGATTGAAAGTGCAAGAGCAGGGGAGGCCGGAAAGGGCGTTGCAGTTGTTGCGGGGGAGATACGCAGGCTGGCGGAGCAGACACAAAAATCCACGGAGAGTATAGCCAATATTCTTGAGGAGTTAAAATTAAACGTGGAGCAGGTGACCCTGACGGTGGCAGAGACAATTCATGCCTCCAATGACCAGGGAGAATTAATTTCCGAGGCATTGGGGCATTTTGATAAGATTAGCGGGAGTGTTCATCTGCTGTCCGATGACATCGGCGGGATTGATGATATGGTACAGGAGCTTGCCGGCTCTAATCAGACGATTGTGGAGAATATTGGCCAGATATCTACTACGACGCAGGAGGTCACTGCAAGCACCCAGGAGGCTGCGGCCGTCAGTGAGAAGAACCTGCGGATTTCCCGCGAGGCCATCAGGCTGTTAGCGCAAGTGATTGATACAACACACCGTCTGGACAAATACATTTAGAAAGTGAGATGTATCACCTGTATAAAAGGATTGTAATTTGTTGAATAAGGGTGTATAATTTGGAAGTTAAATGTTGGTTACACGGGTAATATTTGGCAAAGACAATGAAGGACAAAATAGAGGTTTATATATGTTGAGAGGATTGTTTTTGTATCTTATTGCATTGATTGCCGGATTCGCATTTGGTGTATTTAAGAGAGTGAGAAATCAGAAAAAGGTAATTGGTGTAATTGACAGCCTCGAGCAGAATTACAGCAATCAAAGCGGAAGAATAACCCATACAGCAGTTGTAAAATACATTGTTAATAAAAAAGAATATATGGTTAAAACGACACATCAGTCAACATCCTTTCACAATGGGCACAAAGTCGTCGTTTATTATAATTCCGATAATCCGGATGAAAGCTTTATACGAACCGGAATTATGGTATATTTATTTGTTTATTTATTGATATTGATGGGCACGGTGCTGCTTGTTAATGATATTTACAAATTATTTTTCTAAGGGGTGACTTTGTGGCTACATTTATTAAAAGGATTTTATCCATATTACTTTGCATAAGTCTGTTTATCTCAGGGGCCGCAGCTTCTTTTACAGGAAGCTATCTGGTATATCGAACCCCGGAAACTCCCATTGATTCTTCATACTTAATGCGATTTACAGATGACGATGAATCATATTATCTGCAAAAAGCATCATCGGATATCGCTTTTTTTATTGAAAGTGAAAGCAGTGATTATGATTCTCTGTTTACTTTAACAGACAGTGATAACAATGAAGTGCTTTGCAAAACAGTAAAAAGCAGTGAAAATCAATTCAAAGTGCTGCCGCCTGCTTCCGGTTACAGTGCGGGAAAACAGTATAAGCTGACCCTTCATGAGGATGCGGTTTTATCAGGAAATGATTTGAGGGACGCAAAAGAACTTGTCTTTAGCATTGAAAAAGAAGCAGTTGAAACCTATACATATAATGAAAATGTAAAGGCGTTAGAGAATTCTGAAATACAGGTTGTTGATGAAGGGATAGTAAAGGCGGAGGGCACCTCCTTTCAGGTTGGAGATGTGCTTATCGACGAAGCCGCAAGTGAGGCGTATAAGGTCGTTGAAATTCTGGAGGATGGAACCATCAAGACAGAGACGCCCGCCCTGGATGAGATTTTCTCTGACCTACAGGTGTACGGGGAATATACCTGGGATGCAGGGCAAATTGAATGGAGCGAGGATTTAGAAACTGAAATTATCGAAAATATACGCAATAGCAGCTTCTTTGATTCATTAATGAAGGTTGCATATGCTGCGGATAAGCCTGAAAAGATAGCGGGTATTAAAGTAGATTATAAGGAAAACAAAGAAAAAAACACGATAGATTTAACAATAGAAATAAATTTAGCCCCCGGAGAGATAGGGTTATTTGGAATAAGCAAATTACAGGACCAGGAGGTAACGATTACTTTCGAGACGTCTATTGGCTTTAAAGTAAATGCGAATATTGACGGTCCCATATGGAATCCTGCATTCGACGTGTCGGTTACGGAGACAAATGAATTCTCCTGGACCGTCAATATCGGTTTCTTTACGCATGAACGCAAAAAAGAGATAAACGCCGCGGAGGCAATTCAAAATTTATCCGAGTATCAAAATATTGTCGGGGATTTGACGAAAAAGCTGGCAAATGTAATAAGGGATAAGGAAACAGGAGAAATAAAGCTTTTTAAATGGGATATACCCATACCCGCCATACCGCTTCTTACATTCAGTGCCGAAGTTCTTTTGTTTGCAAAACTTGAACTGGCGGCTGAATTGACATTCGGCGGGAATAGCTCAAGCAGAAATACCAGCGGAATTTATTTTAAGGATTATAAGTTCCGTACATACTCCGATGAGTACAAGACCAAAGCACCGGTTAAATTTGCATTTATGGGGACCGCCGAATTCAAGACAGGAATTAAAATCAAGGCAGGATTTAAGATAATCAGTGAGCGTATAGCTTATGTAGGGATGGAACCGCAGGCAGGGGTTTATGCGGAGCTTTTTGCCACGTATCCGATACGCGGGCCCGAGGAAATGTCAGAGGCAGGCTCGATACTGGGCCTTTATGGGTACTTTGAATCCGGTTTGTATTTTAGTATATATACTAAAGCATGGGTCAACATCCTTGTCGGAAAATTTGAATATGATTACAAATTAGCCGGAAAGAAAGCGCCGTTAATCACGCTGGGCAATGACAAAATCGCCATCGGAATAGCATCAAGCAGGCCCAGTGTCCGGGCTTTGAATAATATCGTAACCGCACCGGATATCGTCTTTGAATATTATGATATCACGGAGGGCCGTATAGGTACGGAGATAGCAGATATAGAGGATGTTAAATTTACCGTGAATAATCAGGAGCTTGAAAAAGACGGAAAGTCTCTTAAATTACCGGCGACAGAAGGAGGCAGCTTCTATGTGACAGCCTCCTATAAGAACAAGGGAGATAATAAATCCTATCCTGCATTGTTCAAGGTGATTGTGTCGGGCAGTGAGATAGAAGGACGTGTTTCCGAATATACAAGCGGTGAAAATTATAATCCGATTCCAAATGCAACCGTAAAGCTGTACAGTGCCAATGACTTAAACAGTGTTATTGGAACGACCTCCACTGATACAAGCGGAAAGTTTTCGTTTAATGTAGGCGAGGGCAGATATGTGCTCAAAATAAGTGCAAGCGGTTATAAGGAATTAACCTCGATTCAGGAGATTTCCAAAGATGAAACCAAATTCACGGAGCATATTTTACTCGTTGATAATTCTCAAAGCGGTAACGGAACGGCAGGAGGTACGGTCAATAATGCTATAGACGGCCGTAATCTGGAGGGCGTTGAGATACGTCTGCGTGAGAACTGGAACAATCAAACCGGACCCTACTTTAGAGATTTTCATGTGAATACCGATTCAAACGGTCAGTACAGGATAGATACAATACCTGTAGGCTATTATACCATTGAAGCAGTGAAGGATGGATTTTATACAGATTACTGCAATATCATTGTTCATGCCACGGACCCTCAATTCAATCAGAACTTTACAATTTCACCGGTATTGCCGGAAAATCAGGTGCGTATTGTCTTACGGTGGGGAGAGAATCCGGGAGACCTCGATTCCCATCTTATCGGACGTAAGCCTGACGATAGTGCGTTTAATATATATTATTCCAATATGCATTATTCGTGGAACGGCAAAGAGATGGCAAACCTGGATGTAGACGATACAACCAGCTATGGACCGGAGACAATCACCATTCTGGAGCCCTTGGAAAAAGATTGGGTGTATGCGGTACACGATTTCACCAATAAGGGTAACTCGAATTCAGACAGGATGAGCTATTCAGGAGCCTATGTAACCGTATTTACCGGAGGCAGGCAGCTTGCGACCTTTAATATTCCTGTCGATGAGATAGGTACATATTGGACGGTGTTCGAATATGTAGACGGACAGATAAGACCTATAAATGTTGTTAATAATATAAAGCCTTCACCATAAGAAGGGAGGTACTACATATGGTTTGCACAGTTTGCGGTAAAGAAACAGATGAAAGAAAACCATTTTGCGGATATTGCGGAACGGCAATTCATGCAGAAAAGACAGAAGCGAAGTCCAATGAGAATACGGCTGCAGCGAATCCGCAGGAGAGCACAGAGGCGAAGTCCGAAAAGATGCCCGGTGAGAACACAGAGACGGCTGCGGCGAATCAGCAGGAGAGCATAGAAGCGTCCGAAATAAAGACGCTGGAGAGTACAGAAAATACCCGAATAATGCCGAAGGGGAACACCGAAGAGACCGGAGTAAAGCCTGGGGAGAGAACCGAAACGAAGACCAGAAAGGCTGAAACGAAGCCGAAAAAGAGTAAGGGTAAGAAGCGCAGAGGTAAGCATATATTGCTGATAACGATACTATATTTGTTAATAATAACCGCTGTTTTTTGCTATTTCTATATTGATTTGCACGGTTGGGAAGCTGTTCCTGTTATAAATAAATTAATATAGTGAGGAATGAGGGGCAATATGATTTGTGAAAAATGTGGACATGAAATTGCAGAGGATAAAAAATTCTGTGGCTATTGCGGGCATGTTAATGCATCCTTGATAAAGCAAGAAGAAAAAACGGAGGACTTGCCGGTAACACCCGGGATACCTTCTTCTCCGGATATTGCCGTACATGAAGAGCCGGTCACGAAAGAGCCGGTTACGAAGGAGGCTGCCGCCGAAGAGAGGGTTATTCAAGGAAAGCAGAAAAAGAAGCATACCGGTATTTTTGTATTTGTTCTTAGTTTTTTTCTGGTTGCCGGAATCATAAGCGGGATGTGGGGAGCGCATTATGTGGCTAAGAATGGCTGGGAAAGTGTTCCCTTCGCAGAAAAATTGACATTTCTTCCGTTCGTAAAATTTGATGAGGAAGAAATGGAGATTTATACGGAAGCACAAGATGAACAGGAACCGGATGATTTAGATAGTGAAAAAGAAAGTAATTAAATAGTTTTTAATTTTATTAAATAATAGGAGGAGTTACCAACAATGACAACACAAAAAACTTGCCAAAAGTGTAATGCTGTCTTAGAAGAAGGAGCTGTCTTTTGTTCTGAATGCGGCACAAAGAATGAAGAAAAAGTTCCGGAATATGAGACTATCTTTTGTCCGGAGTGCGGAGAAAAGACGACGACAGAGTTTCAGTTCTGTCCGGAATGCGGAAAGCCGCTCAGCGATGAAAAAGCAGAGGTTGCGGCTGCAAATACGGTAAGCCCTGTAACGGCTGTAAATGCCGTCAATGAAAATGGCACGGAAAAGAAGAAAATTGATATTCAGAATTTAATTAAAAAGCCTATGTTTATCGGCATAGCGGCAGCTGCAGTTATTCTGGTTATAATAATTGCCATCTTTGCAAACAAGGGCGGTTCGGGCAGCGCACGGATAATCTATGCGAAGGATAAGGAACTGCAGTACAAATACCTGCCCACCATGAAATCGTTTGAACTGACAGACAGGCTGTTTGATGAAATGGACTATATAGAAGCCTATGATTACAGAAGCATCTACTATTCCATACTTATCAGTGATAACGGAAGATACATATATTATCCGGATCGTGTCGAGGGTGGTTATGTAACGTATTATTGGCGTGATTTGAAAGCAGATAACACAAAAAAAGATCCTGTAAAAATTGACAGTGAAATTGACGGATTACCCGTCTTATCATCGGATGGAAACAGGCTTTTCTATATGAGAGCAGATGATAACAAGCTTTATGCCTACGATAGAAAGTCAGGAGAGAAAAATAAGCTTGATGAGGATGTAATAAGCTTTTATATTAATGATGCAGGCAATTATATGATTTACAGCAAATATGATGATAATACAATCTATGAGATGACGATAAAAGGAATCACAGGGGAAAAGACAAAGATTGATTCTGCTTCGTCAATTCAGAATGCATATCCAAATGATAAGAAACTGTATTACATCAAGGACGCAAATCTCTATCTTAAAGAGGCAGGCAAAGACAAGGTTAAGATTGCTTCAGACATCAGCAGAGTTGTCTCCGTAGTAGATGGAAGCGCTGTGTATTACCTTAAGACAGAGACCGTTAGAAACAAACTTTCAGATTTTGTAAATGATGACATGGCTGCCAATGACAGGAACTTAACGGAACCGGTGTATCCGACATATCCGGAGGAGCCTACTTATCCAAGAGAAAGTGACTATCAGGAGGAAACCTGGGTAGATTCGTATTGGGGAAATGAAAGACATCCGGTAACGGATAATTGGGGTTATTGGAATTATGAAACAAATTGGGATGATTATTCAGCAGCCTATGAACAGTATGAGATTGAATATGATAAATGGGAAGAGGAATATAACAGGCTAAGGGATGAATACAATACGGCTTATGCCGAGTATCAGGCAAAAGAATCCAGAGATGAACTGCGCAGAGAACTGGATAATGAAGATAATGCTGTTACATATGATAAATATCAGTTATATTATTATGACAAGAATAAAGAGACCCTTGTTGCTTCCGATTTGTCCGATGGGTATAATTTTTATCTGGCTGCCTCATCCGAGGTACCCGCTGTAATTTATAAAAAGAATAATACATCGGATGCCGGACAGCAGAAATTATCCGAGTTATTAGCGGACATGGATGACTATTATTACATAAGCGGTATAGTTTATGATATTCAAAGTAAGATTTTGGCCTCCAGAAGTATATCCGATGATGTGTATATTGCTTTGGGAGATAAAGAATCGATGATTGATAACGATAATGCCGAGAGATGGAGCATACATAAAAACGGAAAGGTATATTTTATTGATGATTATAAGTTTGACAAGGGATACGGTACTTTAATGTCAGCTGACATCAAGAATAATACGCTTTCAAAACCGGTTAAAATGGATGATGATGTACAAATGTTCATATTCGGCAATGAGAATGACAATGTAATTTATTTTAAGGATGTTAAAGATTATAAAGGAGATATGTATATCAACGGAAAGCAGGCTGCTTCCGACGTATATGTATCCAGTCTGTACAACTACAAAGGAACAAGCACATTCCTGTATTACACGGATTACAGTGAAAGGAATGAAAAAGGAACCCTGTGTATACTCAAAGATGGCAAAGAGACAAAAATTTCGGACGATGTAAGCTATTTTTCACCGATAAATGAAAAAAATATTGCTTATCTCGTAGACTACAGTCAGGACAGGGAAAAAGGTGACCTGATGCTGTATAAGGGCGGTAAAAAGCCGGTAGGAATTGATACAGATGTAACGGCGTTGTTGTATAATCCGGATATGGTATGGTACTCTTCATGGTATTATATCTATTAATCTGAGAATCTTGTTTTGAGAGAGGTGAATAGAATTATGGCTGATGAATCCAAGAGTGGTCTTCAAAATATAATTACGCGAACGACAGCTACGATAGGTGTAAAGACTTCTGTTTTTATCGGAAGTGCCAAGGTTAAAACCCACATCAATACAATCAAAAAAGAGATAAGCACGTTGACCGATGAGTTGGGCAATATCGTTTATGAGCTGTGGGAAAAAGGTGAAGAGGATAAAGAGCGCATTGACCGGCATTGTCAGCAGATAAAAGAAAAATACGCTGGCTTAGAGGATTTAAACGCTGAGATTGCCAGACTGGAGCAGCAGGAGTCAGAAGTGCTGGGAAATAAAAAGCAGGAAGAGAATAAACAGCCCTCATCCGATGCTTCCGAAATAAAGTATGTTTGCCCAAGCTGCAATACCGTGTATGAAGCTCCCAGTAAATTCTGCCGAAAGTGCGGAACGAAAATGATATAATGAGTAATTAAATATAAAATCCGGAGGCGGATACGTAAATCTGCCTCCGGATTATTTATATCCGGCTATAAATTCTGTTATGAAATTGTAACAACATAATTAGATAATTTATAGTAATTATGTTATAACACACAAAATTAATTTATAAATAAAAAGTTGGTTGACATTTGTACGGATAAGCTTATAATATCAGAAAACATAAAACAAAAAGGAGTGGGAGCATGGAGCGGATGAAAGAGAGCACAGAGACAATTAAAACCCATTATGACAGTGAGCCTGTCTTTGAATGGGAAAGGACCCATGACAATACAATTGAGTATATCATTACTGCGAAGATGCTTGGCAGGTATATCAAGCCGGGAGAAAAGGTTCTTGATATAGGCGGAGGCCCGGGCAGATATTCCACCTGGCTTGCAGGAATGGGCTGTGATGTTACCTTATTCGATTTATCGGAAGGCAATATTAAATTTGCCAAAGCGAAGGCAAAGGAATTGGATATTAAATTGGAGACAATCTGTGGCAATGCTCTGGATGAAAGCCTCTATCCCGAAGAGACGTATGACCATATTCTGGTTATGGGTCCGATGTATCACCTTTTTTCCGAACCGGATAGGAGGAAAGTAATTGACAATGCCCTGCTGCACCTTAAGGAGAATGGCAAAATCTACATAGCCTTTATCAACCTTTTTGCAGGGGTTTTATATTATCTGGATGAATATAAAGCAGGATTTAGCCAGCAGCTTGAAGTCGACCCCTCATATGGAACCTGTCTGACAGAGAATACCGGCTGGAACGGCATGGCATTTACAGAAGCCAGATTTGAAGCCCTGCCTGAGATTAAGCGTTTTTGCAATTCCTTTGGATTAAAGCAGCTAAAGCTGTTCGGACAGGAGGGCTTTTTGGGAACGTATGTATCTCAGATGGATACGTTGGAAGAGCCTCATAGAAGCCTGTGGATTGACTATGCATACCGTATGTGTGACATGGAGGATTACCTGATTATGTCGGCACATATCATGTATATAGGAGAGAAACAGCGTAAAGCATAAAAAAGTAGGAGCGCTAAAAAGGTATCTGGTACAGGTATGAACCGGATACCTTTCTGGCGCCCCCACTGTATAAGTCACGGTGCCCGATATCGGTAGGTTGGTTTTTTAACAGGCTTTGTCTTGGCTGTGTCCTTTATAAGTTCTGCTTTATTCGGATGGTTTATATCCATGACGTTTAATTTTTTTAATGCATTTTTTCTGATAAAATCAGTGCGGTCAATTTGATAAGCCCATCTATCTTCATTTAACATATAATCAGCTCCTCAAATTACATCTTATAGGATGCGGAATTTATGACCTGCGTATCTTTCGGATAGAGGCTGGATTCATCCGGGTCGCCGGAGGCTTCATCAGGATTATCCGATTTAGCAATCGCTTTATCCTTGATTAATCCGACGTCCTCCGATACCATATTTACAACGCCTTTTTGCTCAGGGTAGCATGAGATAAATCCGCAGCCGATAAATTGAAGCTTATTTTCAATTTCAGAGGGAGTGATATCTTCATGAATCTGAACCATTCCGCAATCGATGATTGTAACGCCGTCATTCATACCCTCCAGTGTGCGCTTGCTGATGCTCAGCATGCCCTTGTCTGCAATAATATTTCCCCTGATTTGTTTAAGCTCATTGTAGTTTGCATGGATGGTAAGCAGCATATCCATCAGTTTATCAAAGATATAGATGGCGCCGTTAACCTTTATATCGGTAAGCTTGCTCAAAGCCTTTTCACTTTCTGAGGTTATCATCAGGTCTCCGTCTACAAAGAGCTTGCTTCCATTTTGATTTACTGTCAAATTATCCAGCTTGCCGCCCTGAACGTACCGGTAACCGGCGGGAATTTCTATTATGTCAGTATCATCTTCAAAGAGCTGTACCGCATTCTCCAAGAGAGTTTCAGGTATAATAGCCGTCTTTGTTATAAAGGAGGAGCCTTTGGCAGCAAGAGATGCCACATCGAGGGCTTCATCGGCTATTACGACCTTGTCTTCCACATAATATCTTGCTTCCTTTGCCTTATAGAGAAAGGCTTTATCAAGAATAATTCTATCCTTAAGGCAGATGGCATCGGACGGATAGGTATTCGTTGAACCGTTCACACTTAGGGGCGGTAATTGGTTTTGAAGGTCGGACGGATAGGAGACAGAGCCGTTTACCTTTATGGATATAAAGCTTTTAAGGGCTTTTTCTGAATTCTTCCCGATAGTAAGGGAACCATTTACCAGCAGGATGGAAGGTTTTGACATAATCGTGCCCTCCGATATTTCATAAGAGCCGTTTTGTATTATAACCTCTGCATCTTCGGATAGTTCCATTACGTCGGCAGCACTCATTGTTACGGGATAGCGGGAGAGCAGTTCTTTGGACTCTTTAGAAACCAGGATAGCGGAGGCGTTTAATTTAATTCTTTCATATAAGTTAAGAACCGCCG
>JAEZXP010000064.1 GCA_023419655.1 Bacillota bacterium
AAAGATTCCGGGTCCATTAAGCCCTCTTCATATAGCTTGTTGAAGAAAGTAAGGAATTCTCTCATCTCGTCACTTACAGGAGCAAATTTGAATTCTTCTTTGTCCCAATCATAAATAACACCATTATTCAGTCCCCAGCCCGCTTGTACACCGAAAGCAACAGCAGCATGGTTCAGTGTACCATTCAGGGTATTACTGTCTGAGAAGGGCCATGAATCAGGATAAGCTTCTTTCATCGCTTTTAAAACTTCATACATCTCATCCCATGTATCCGGTATTTCAAGATTAAGTTCATCCAGAATATCTGTGCGAATCAAAAGACCATGATTGTGCCACACTTTCTCATAAAGACCGGGCAGGAAGTATAAATTTCCGTTTAAATCACGATACGTATCCAACTCATCTTCAAGCTCCCAATCCTTAATTTTTTGCTGGAAATGCGGCATGTAATCCAGATATTCTCCTATATTGAGTAACGCACCGCTAGCCACAAAAGCTTGTCCCCATGCATAGTTCACACGCGGAAGAATTTCAGGGGCTTCGTTCGAACCCATAAGCAGGTTGAACATCTGTTGATACTCTGCATTTGGAACATCTGTCATATCAAAGGTTACATTCGTGATACCTTCAAGATCTTCCCAGAATCTCCAGTCACGATTGATTGGATACGACGGATGGTCGCGGTTAATCATTGTGAATTTCATAGGCTCCGTCGCCTTGAAGGTTGTCCCCGCTGTAAAGTTCTCCATTGCACCTTTACGTCCCAGTCCTTCGGAGTCCGCTTTGTTGTTTGCATTCTTATCTGACTTACCGCACCCCGCCAGAAGAGTGAATGCCATTACAACCGTTAGTATCACTGCTACAATTTTCTTTTTCATTTTATCCTCCTTGATTAAGATGGGTATGGCGACAATCCGCCATACTCGTCTATTTAATATCACTGTATTTTACAGTGACTTAAATACATGTTGCACCGATAATTATGATTTGATAGAGCCTAACATTACACCCTTAACAAAGTGTTTTTGCACAAACGGATAGACGCACATAATTGGAAGCATTGTTAATACAATCGCTACGGATTGCAGATTTGCCGCAATACGCGCTCCGGCGTCTGCACCGGAAGCTACGTCATTGGCACCGGTAAGTCCGGCAATCAGATTCCTTAAGTAAATGGAAACCGGTTGTTCCAAACGGTTATCTAAGTACAGGAACGCATTAAACCAAGAATTCCAGTTGGATACAGCATAGAACAGTGTCATTGTAGCGATAATCGCTTTGGATAATGGAAGGCACACCTTCAGCATTATACCAATCTTGCCGTATCCGTCGATTTCCGCGGCTTCTTCCAGCTCTACCGGCAGCCCTTCAAAAAAAGTCTTCATAATCAGCATATTAAAGACCGAAAGTGCACTGGGAAGTGTAACCGCCCAAATTGTATTTCGAAGTCCTAAGGATGTCACAAGAACATAGTTTGGAATCAACCCGCCTTGGACGAACATCGTAAATACCACGAAAAACAATATCGCATTCCGCCATAAGAGATTTTTCTTCGACAGTACGTAAGCGACAATGGTTGTTATCACCATGGAAATAAATGTTCCTACAACGGTATAGATTAGTGTATTGCGGTAGTTTATCCAAAACACCCGGTCACGCATTAAAAACTTATAGGTTAGAACATTAAACCCCTTGGGCCAGATACTAACCTGTCCCGACATGATTGCCGCTTCACTGCTGAATGATTTCGCAATAAGTGTTGCAAATGGGTAAAGTGTCAACACGATAACAGTCAACATAATCATTGCGTTACATATCGTGAATATCCGGTATGATATAGAAGTTTTTATGTGAGAGCCCTGATAGTGCTCAGCTTTTGCATTTTTCTTCACTTTTTCCTCCTTACCACAAGCTGCTGCCTGATACTTTTTTAGAAACCATATTTGCAGTTGTTACAAAGAATATTCCAAGTATAGATTCAAACAGGCCAATCGCCGATGCCAGACTAAACTGTGCTCCGAACAGACCAATGCGGTATACATAGGTCGCAATAACGTCCGATGTCGAATACGTAAGCGGATGATACATCAGGAATATCTGTTCAAAACCGACTGCCATCACACTGCCGACATTGAGAATTAACAAGGTAACCATCGTCGGCCTGATTCCGGGTAACGTTATATGCAGCATCTGTTTCCACCGGTTCGCGCCGTCCACACGGGCCGCTTCATATAAAGTCGGGTCAATACCTGCTAATGCTGCCAGATAAAGAATCGTTCCCCAGCCGGCTCCCTGCCATATTCTCGAAATAATATATACAGGCCGAAACCACGCCGGCTGTGACAAAAACAATATTTGTTTACCGCCGAAAAACTGAATTATCTGATTGACGACACCATTTGCAGCTGTCACTTCATGGATTATACCAACTAAAACTACAACCGATAAAAAATAGGGTATATAAGAAATTGTCTGTACTGTCTTCTTAAATTTCGTGCTTCTGATTTCGTTCAATAATAATGCCAGTATAATCGGTGCAGGATACGTGAATACCAATGTCAGTGACCCGGTAATAAATGTATTTCTAAATGCCTGCCAGAATCCCTTGTCTTTCCAGAACATTTTGAAAAAATAAAGGCCTTCCCAGGATTCACCGAACAGATTACCGCCTGCAATATAACGTCTAAAAGCAATAATATTGCCGGCAATGGGTATGTATTTAAAAACAAATACATAGATTAAAGGTATGATAATCAACGCATACAACGGCCAGTTCTTACGAAAATCCACTTTGGCACGATATTTAAAGCTGAGTCTGTTAATTTCCTTCATTATTAATTATCTCCCGCAGCATCGCTCCTAAGGTACATGTAGCATCTGTATCAAGCGCTTCTGCCACTCCGTCTGTCTCACCGGATAATACAAGCGCTACGACTTTATCATCATCATTCATAAATTCTTCACCCCGCTCCAAGGATTCTTGGCTGGGTGTTACTATCTCATTGATAAAGGAATCCAGGCTGGCTGAATATACCTCCTGAAGCTGATTATATCGATTCAACCATAAATTAATATCTTCTCCGCCCGGCTTTGCCGTATGCGTACGAATCTGGGCTCTCTTGACAAGGGATTTGATTACAATCTTTAGCGTTTCTTTCTTATCTGATTCAGAAACCGTTACATCGGTTACGATTTCCGGTGCAAAGAATGAACGGGCGACATGGGCTTCGATTGCTGACATTTCTTCCTTTGTAAGTCCGTCCACATACTTTGCCATTACCTTTGCACAGCGATTTCCAAAGCGATAACTCTGCGCTCTTTCCTCCATATCCTCTATACCGTCAACCACCTTGACTTCCCCGAGTGATTTATTGCGAAACCGCTTTATTGCTCCGAATATTGCATAATTATCAATCAGGGTCGTATTGGTTAATTTGGCTGCACTATTAATCACTGCCATCTCTAAAAAATATGTTCTCATTATGTTCCCTCCTATACACCTTGCCCGCCTGGACCTAATTTGCCGATATCGAGTTGTTCACGCAGTTCATTAAGGCTTGTATCTATATTTTTAAAATAATTTGAGGCAGCCATGATATATTTTATGGATAGGTGCAGTGCTTTTCCATAATGACATGTTGGTTCCTCACCCATGGCATCAATATAAGCCTGCTCCGATACTTTTTTGCCATCTCTTAAATCAAGGGCCAGCCTGACAATCGCATCACTCTCATCAAACCAGTTGATATCTGTCAAAAATTCTTTTGTGTAATCAGGGTCGGGATTACCGGCACTTCTATGATAGCGCATCATATCCACATAGAATTTTTGGGCCTGCTTGCATACCTTTTCAAACCATTCCTGGTCCTCACCGTCATTGGGCAATGTCTGTATCGCCATGTAGTTTACTCCAAAGGATTGTTGAATAAACATTCCTGCAATTTCGTGATTGATTAATTTAACACCCGGCAAATCCTTTAAGTCTTCCGGAAAGATACAATAATGAAATTCCGGTACATGGCTATAATATTGGTTATATATAAAACCTTCATGATATACACTGCATTCTTTCGGTGAAATATTGGGGTCGACATCGCTTCCGATTTTCATAGGCGGCTCCACCCACAAGGGCTTCATTGTTCTATCGCATGCTCTATGACTAATCCAGCCCAGGACAAACGCCAGTCTGGCCTCCATCTTATCATCCCGCTCATTC
The DNA here is from genome assembly GCA_023419655.1 of Bacillota bacterium. Taxonomy (GTDB): domain Bacteria; phylum Bacillota; class Clostridia; order Lachnospirales; family Lachnospiraceae; genus Mobilitalea. The sequence goes on from JAEZXP010000064.1 coordinate 4,217, forward strand.
CATTTTTGTCTATACTCATCTAATAAACGTGTGCTAAATGTATCACCTGCAACTGTAATACTTCCAAGCCCTGCGAATTTTGCATGGTCTGTCATTACCTTACGAAAATCATCCGATACATCCGGTAAGCCAAGACAAATGGCAAAGCTATCCTCTACAACTGCAGTGTGCACAATATGCTCTGACATAATAAATCCTCCTAAACTTCTTGATAATATTGATATTACACTGTGTTATTCACTGTGCAAATCAAACAATAGGACCTCTCTCCAACAAAAGATATCATACAAAATGTATATAAGAATGAGAATGAATGATTTAAAGGAAAATTTATAAAAATTAAAGTTTTTGGACATAAAAATACCCATGAAGAGAGATAATCTTTGAAACGCTATCTCCAGACATGGGAATGACCGGTTGCAATATGATTTTAATTCTACTTTGGTTCAATATATAATCGTCAGATATTTCGTGAATGTTGTGTCTTTTTATATGCACTTGGCGATACGCCGACAACTTTTTTAAATGTATTACTAAAAAAATATATATCATCGTAGCCCGTGTATTCCGCTATCCGGCTAATATCATTAAAACCGGATTCTAAAAGACTCTTCGCCCTGTTAATTCTTATATTTGTTAAAAATTCATTGACGGTGCAGTTTTCAACCCTCTTAAAAAGAGCACCGCAGTATACCGGATTGAGACCTACAAAGCCGGCGATATCTTTCATCATAATCTTTTTTGTGTAGTTACGCATAATATAATACTTCATTAACTCAACATGTTCATTCTTCTCAAAATTATCACGTTCATATATAAGTTTATGGATAATTAGCATCAGCAAGGCTTGCGATTTCATCATAAAGCCCATCTTCCGCTGAAGCCACTCATATTTTAACTCTTCCATATACAGATAAATATCATGGGATGCACCTACTTTCGACGTAACCGGTAAATCGATATTTTCACCTTCCGGTAATTGAAAATCAATTACGCTCACGGACATTCCGCTTGTCGTCGCTTTACGATGATTATCCGGTTTAAGAAAAATCATATCGCCTGAATTGGCAGTAAACTGATGCCCATCAACTTCATATTCGGCAACCCCTGATTCAATAAATGAAACACTGTATTTTTCTAAAATATCATCATGCGACCATTCCGTTGAGACGTATTTACTTACAAAGTGAATAATATTAGGATGTAATTGTGAATACATTTCGCCCGGTCTCCTTTTATAAATACAATCACCGCAATCGTTCGTTAATCCGCTGAACGGCACTGGCAGTCATCTGCCAGCAACATTGTCAAGTATATCAATACAATCTATACAATACAAGCCTTCAAATAATGGATGAAACATTTACCGACGGTTATGATGAAAAATAATCGAATGAAGCTTTTGGTTTATAGCTCTAGTTTTAAACCATCATAGGCAATATGATAATTATAGTCTCCTGCATACCCCTCCATGTTATCGTGCGTATCATTTCCTTCATGTGAAATATGGGTGGCATAGACATATGTATTTTCGTCGATAATCTCCCTTTTCCTCATCTCGGCAATGATTTCAATGACCTGTCCGCTGTCCAGATGGCCTCCTTGATTATACCCTTTGCCATAGGTCTGGTCTAAAACCACCAAATCAAGCTTATAATTTTTGATAATGTTCCATGCTTCATTAGACAAATTTAATAAATCAGTTCCGTAAAATATATATTTTCCGCGATATCCGATTATATATACCAGCGCTTCTACCCGTTTATCATGTTCTGAATCAATGGCTGTTATTTCATAATCGTTTACTCTCTTTATGTCTCCACTTTTTAACAAATGCAAATTATAGTTCATATCTTTTTGCCAACAAGCATCCTCTATATCAAAAGACGGTTCATTTTCTTTTATCCAGTGATTCATATCCCTGCATGTGCCGGCAGAGCAAATAATATCCATATGAGTCAGATTCTTTGCTGCATATTCACTCCATCTTGTTATAAAATGGCCGCCGTCAAAGTGGTCTGAATGTGAATGCGTCTGAAGCAGATATTTCACTTTACCCAAATCAATATCATACATTTCTGCCTGACTGCACAAATCCGGCCCTAAATCAATCAGCATCTCATTGTTTATAATGGCTGATGCCCTTTTTCTTATATCTTTTCCTTTATTTATCCGGGCTTGCCGGCATAGCCCGCAATTGCAAAATACCAGCGGTACAGATGTAGCGGCCGCGGTTCCAAGAAATTGAAATACCATATATTCTCCTTATTAGTTTCTATTTAGTTAAAACTCATTTTTTAGACTTCTTGTAAATAAGCTTTCCAGCACTTCTTTTGCATCTTTTCCATCGTAAAGGATAGTATATACAGCAGAGCTTATCGGCAAATCAACGCCATAGTTTTTACCCAGGTTCATTAAAGCTTTTACGGTGTAATAGCCTTCTGCTAATTCATGATACTGCTCCTTTCTTACAAACGTTTCACCAAACTGCCTGTTATGGCTGAATTTTGAAAATACAGTTGCTTCATAATCACCAAGATGGCATAGACCGTAAGCCGAAAGTTCATTTCCTCCTACGGCCTTAATCAGTCTTGCCACCTCTCTTGTACCTCTTGACATTAATGCACCTTTTAATGTAGACAGCTCAAGGCCGTCAAGCATTCCCGCAGCAATTCCTATTACATTCTTAGCCGCGGCCCCTATCTCATTTCCTATTAAGTCTTGACCATAATAAAATCGAATCAGGTTACCCGAGAAGTTATCCACTAATAATTTTTTAACCGTCTCATTATTACTATCGATAACCATACAATTTGGTATGCCTTTATAAAATTCCTGAACATGACCGGGACCAAGCCATACTGCAACTTCATTTGAATAATCCAGATTATCATTCGCAACCTGAGAAAGTCTCCGTCCGGTAGAAATCTCGATGCCTTTCATACATAGGACAAATATTTTATTTTTAGGGTTCAATATTTTTATTTCATCCATCAGGGCTTGCAGACCCTGCGAATTAACCGATATGACAATTACATCGGCGGCATGAATACATTCTAAATCCGTTGAAAGTACTACTGAATCCGGTAATTGCAGCAAATCATTTTTTCTCTCGCTTAAAAAACGCTGCATATTCTTTGATGATTCACGACCATATAATACAACCTCATGCTTAATACTATCAAGATACCACGCTATTAATGAACCCCATCGGCCACAGCCGATTACCGCTATCTTCATCTAATCCCCTCCATCAATAAATCTAATGTTCCCTTAAATATCGCCTTAAACAAATAAAATTATCTGCCAATTTCATTTATGGGCAACTAATATGGTTGTATTTTCCATCCTAAATACTTTTTCAATATTTTGAAATCCGGCACTATCCAGCATTCCGATTTGATTTTCAATCGTACAGGGAGTATCATAATGATAGAATTCCGATTCTGCAATATTAAGCTCTTTTCGTATGCGTATGTTTTCTGAAAAATAATAATTCTCTTCTTCCTGAGTTTCTACCATGTAATCACATTCAATATATACACCGGCAGATGTCAGTGCCCGGTATATCTTTTTATAGAGTTCAGTTTTTCGATTATGTGAAAAATGGTGCATTGTCTGGAAGGATATAACACAGTCATATTTACCTGTCCCAAGTGGAACATCAAAATAACTTCCACATATGAGACGCATGGCTTTATCAGGGTATTTGAATTTCAATTTGTCAAGCATAGCCTGTGTTAAATCAATTCCTGTAATATCCAGGTCAGGCATTCTTTTTAATATTTCATCCAGTTCAAGACCGGTTCCACAGCCAAGGTCAAGCAGCGATTTACAGGTTGAGGGAATAAGCTTTGACATTTTGATGTATCCTTCTTTGCAGCCTATAACATTCGTAAGCATATGCTCATCATATCCATCCACACGTTCTGTAAAAAAGTCAGACATTTTTTCCATGAATCTTCTCCTTGATTCTAATCCTATAAATATTTTATCATTAAAATATTTATATATCGACTACAAATAATTTTATAAAAAAGTTTGAGACAGTTCATTCCAATGGATACATTGCAATTCTAAGTATAAAGACTACAATATTGTGCCAGACTTAAAGAAGAAAATAAAACGAGCCGAAACGGAGTACAGAATATGCCTGATTTTAAGGGAACATATAAAAAAAGACGTTATTTCGAAGGATGGTACTTTAAAAATCAAAATGATACCGAGGCCATCGCTTTTATAGCGGCCTTTCACATAGATGATAACGGTAACAAATCCGCATCTATTCAGGTAATTACAAATACTGCTTCCAATCAGATTGCTTATCCGATTGATGACTTTGCAGTTTCAGCGAAAAAACCAGAGATACGAATCGGCAAAAATATATTCTCTGATGAAGGAATTATTCTGGACATACAGACAGAACAAATTACAGTGACAGGTAAACTCTATTTTAGCAGGTTCATACCATTAAAATATGATATTATGGGACCCTTTAAATATGTTCCCTTTATGCAATGCCGCCATCGTGTTTATAGTTTAGGCCATCCTATCCGGGGTAAGCTGACTGTGGATGGAAAAGAGATGTGTTTTAACCAGGGTCTGGGATATATGGAAGGTGACCGGGGAACAGGATTCCCAAAAGATTACCTTTGGACACAGTGCAACTGGCATACCAGTGAAAATAATGCTGTTATGATATCCGTAGCGGATATTCCAATTGGAAAAATAACATTTAAGGGTTGCATAGGTATTGTATATTATGGTGGTAAGGAATACAGATTGGCAACTTATCTGGGAGTAAAAATCAGGAAGTATAATCGGCGTGAATTGTGGGTACAGCAAGGCGGCTATGAACTGCAGGTCACGTTGGTAGAAGAAAATCCGCATGATTTGCTTGCACCAGTCAAGGGAAAAATGACTCGTACTATTCGTGAAAGTATTGATTGCCAAATACGTTACCGGTTTATGATTAATAGAAAGGTGATATTTGACTTCATCGGCAGGGGAAGCTTTGAAAGGAATACATTTTTCCAATAGCTTTACTTGACATCTGCATGTGAATTTGGTCTGACGATAGTGATTCATCGGCTAAAAAGTTCTGTTCATTTGTTGACATTCTAAATTCTGCGAATTG
>JAEZXP010000208.1 GCA_023419655.1 Bacillota bacterium
TCTTCTACCAGTATATCAATATCCCCTGTCGGAACAGCCTGAACATACTCATAAATCGAATTCACCGGATAGGCGTCAATCTCCCATCCGAATTTTATCTGGGCTTCCACCTTGTCGCCTTCGGTAACTGCTACATTTCTCATATTGTCGGCTATACGAAGCACCCGGATATGGTTGCTTTCCACGACTCCGATTGCGGTCCGCATCCAGCTCGCTACCCGCTTCCCGACCTCTTCACTGCTCCAATGACCGACTACAATCTTACGCTCCATCCCCATACGGGATACAATATGTCCGTATTCCCTGTCTCCATGGGCGGACTGATTCTCATTCATAAAGTCCATGTCAATCGTGTCGTAGGGTATCTCCTGATTGAACTGCGTATGCAGGTGAAGCAGGGGCTTCCTATATTCCTGAAGTCCCAATATCCATGATTTTGCAGGGGAAAAGGTATGCATCCATGTAATAACACCCGCACAGTTTTCATCTGCATTGGCTTCATTGAACAACCTGCGAATGGACACACTGTCCAGTAAAGTAGGTTTCCATTCCAGCTTAAACGGGAGCAAGCCCGATTCATTCATCTTCTCCACGATAATCTTTGAATGCTCCGCGACATTGGCAAGACATTCATCGCCGTATAAATCCTGTGAGCCTGTGGCAAACCAAAAAACATAATTTTTATTCGTCATATCTTTTCCTCCTTTATATCAATTATCTATCCGTTTCCATGCTATCATCTTATACAAGTCTTCCAAAAATAGCAATTTCTTAACACCGCTCTTTGATAAATAAAGTTACCTAATCCGATATCTACTCTATTGATTCCATGAGATAATTATCTTATACTTATACTATCTTAGAATAAAAACGGCTTATTTATATATCCGGCAGAAAGGGAGGTTGTTATGACACTTATACATTTATGTGAAGAGATATCCTGTAATGACATAAATATGCTGGAAGAAGGCGGCCCTATCGGCTCCCGTATAATGTGTCCGGAATATTCCCTTCATACGGAGGATATTAAAACCTATCCGCTTGCCGGAGAAGACCGGGTATTTGCTCTTTGCTGGAGCATTCGCCCCGATAACAAGCTGTATGGCACCATAAAGCCCTCTGCTGTTTCCTTTTCCTATGGCTGCGGCTTTAAACCGGGATGCAGAACGCAGATGCATACCCACGAATATCTGGAGCTGGCATATGTTGTTTCCGGGACATTCCACCAGCGAATTCTTGGAAAGGATATAATCTTTAAGCAAGGAGAACTGTGTCTGATTGATAAGAATTGTCTTCATCAGGACTATCTGGACACCGATTCAGCCTGCATCCTCTTTATCGGGATTGCCAATGAGATGTTCGATAGCATCATTTCCAGTCAGGTTGCTGATGAACGCATCATTTCATTCCTCCAAACCTCCTTGCTAAAGCAAAAAAACCTATGGCAATACTTGCATTTCAGGCCTATCGAGGATTCCCATCAAGAGATGGAGGAATATTTTATGCGCTTATTGCATGAGTTAATCACCCATGATAAGGCCTCTGCTTATATATGCCACGGCCTGCTAATGCGTATTTTTCATTTGCTTAGCTCCGATTATGATATTTCATTATCCAGCGAGATGCAAAAGAAGATGAACTGGCTGTTATTTGAAGAGATTACTTCTTATATAAAGGAGCATTATACCGATATTTCCTTAAAACAGCTTTCAGAGCATTTTCACTTTAATGAGGATTATTTTAACCGGATACTAAAGTCAAAAACCGGTATGACCTATACGGAGTATATCCAGAATCTTCGTCTTGGCGAAGCAGAAAAGCTTCTTCTTCATACGGACCTTACAATCGATGAGATAGCCGCCAAGGTGGGATATCAGAACAAAGGATATTTCTACAAGATATTTTTGGAGAAAAACCATATGACACCCGCAAAATACCGAAAAGAAATCCTCTATTAAGGAACTGTCCGAATCAGATTGCTACAATAAAAAGGGTTCCTCTATGCAATTATGAAGATTTTATATTCATTTTTGCAAAGAAGAAACCCTTTATACTATACTCTTTTATAATGCAATAGCAGTGTCAAAAAACATTCTATAACATCAATATGAATTGCTGTATGAGGAGAACCGCAGAGTCGGCAGGGCTGTTTAAAAGGAAATCTTATCTTGATGGTTTTGGTTAATAAATTAATATCCGATAAATCCTTCATAATAGTTCTTATAGTTCGTATAAAGGTCCACTGCCGGCTGTCCTCCTAATTTAACGGTGCTTGCAGGACTTTCCAAGAACCCGCCGGATTCATACGATGATACGCTGTCAACATATTTTGAAACAATGTCAAGCTGCTGTTTATATCTTGAATAAGCTGCGGCATATGCATTGGTATACGCCGGACCCGCCATTTCCCACGCTTCAATGTTTGCCCAAAAGTGCTTATTCTTCGTAGTATTCTGATGCTCCGTTAAGTATTTTTGGTACATGGCGTCCATCTGATTGATTCGAATCTGCGGATTATAGGTATAGGTGAAGGTTGTTTCATCATATCCTGCTCCGACTGAATCCTGATAGCTGAAGATATCGGCACTCGAATTGGACAGGGCTGCTCTCATCTGGTTTACAATGAGCCATGGTGTTACAGCCGCAGGAGAAACAAGAACCGGCTTTTCAGGGGATATGGCATGCATATAATCAGCCACCGGATTATAAAAATAATTAGCCCATGCTATATCCTGGCACTCGTGAGAGATATACCACCCATAGAATGAATCATAATCTTTGTAAAGACTATAAATCTCATCCGTCACTTCCTTTGCGAAATCCACATGCTCCTGCAAATATACCGGGTTCAGTGCTGATTGGCTTTCCGGCCGTAACCATGCTCTTGTATCAAAGGTAATCCACGCATCGGTTCCCCTTCCAATTCCAATAAACACTTTTTGTCCGTTCAATTCTGCCTGCTCCAGTACAGTTCCCAGAAAATCAAAGTTAACAGGCTCAACCAGTACAGTCGGTGCGGTATTGCCAACCAGAGTCACCTGGTCTGTCAGCTCGTCAATCTGGGAGGGATAAAAAGCTCCCCAGCCATTCAGCACATATTCCGCATAGGTCAGGATAACCGTTTTGATTCCCGTCGCATTTAATGCATCGATTTCATCCCGGACATCCTGCTGCGTGGGAACCCTCTGTGATGCATAAACGCCGTCTACAAAGGCACCCGGGTCTATAAATGCCGTCGTCACCAACGGAACTGCGCGGTTGGTTGATGATGTTTCAATTACAGTCATGGTATCGCTAAGCTGGGCAATGGTATTCCCGGATTTTGAAACAACGGCACTTACCGTATATACCCCGCTTAACGCAGATGCATCCACAAACACATTAAATAATTCATTCGATTGTGCGCTAACATGTTTCGTTATCGGCGTAAGATTTTGTGTCACACCATTTTGTGTGAGGCTGTGAT
>JAEZXP010000156.1 GCA_023419655.1 Bacillota bacterium
CAAATCAACATCTCCAAAAGACACATCCACATATATCTCTGCCCTCCCGGAAGGTATCTTCGCATTATCAAAATACACCTTCACATCCCCAAAAGAACATTTAATATTCGCCCTCTCAAAATTCTCGGTATTAACATACTTAATGCATTCCCCAAAGGTAGTGGAGCAGTTTACTATATTATCATCCTGTTCATTCACAACATTCCTGCTAAAATCATTTTTACCGTTAAAGTTAATGTAGAAAACTCCGCTTCTGTTAAACACGAGAGACAGACCAAGGCTTATTAAAAATGCCGTCAGCAATATCGTCCATGATGTAAGACCCGGTACATTTAATTCATCTTTATATATAATCAGTATCACTGCCAGTGGAAATAAGATTCCCCAGAAATTAATTTTTCTGATGCTGACGATAATAATCCCGACCATCAGTATTGTCACGATGATATCGAACATACCTATTCCTGCAAAAAATCCAAATTGACTCAAAATAATAAGTACCGCTGCGATTATCAGCAGCATACCCCAAAACACATTCCGCTTTTTCATATACATTTCCTCTTTTCTTCTAATCTTAGCTTTAAGGATTTATAGTAATGTCTCGATACAAATACCTGCTTGTGAGTATTTCTAAGCTGTATTTCACTTGAAGAGGTAAGATTTCTGGAGATGGAATAGATATGGTTCAGGTTTATAATCGCCGATTTTGAAACCCGCATGAAATATCCGGGAAGCAATTCCTCCAGCTCATATAAGCGGTATGTAGTTTCATATACGCTGTCAACCGTATGTGCACGAATACAGTTGCCGGAGGTCTCAAAAAACAAGATACTCTCCATCGGTATATAATAATCCACATTTCCCTGATACAGCATCAGGTGCCTGGAGCCTTTGGCACTATCCATAACGAGGTCATATACCTTCCGGACACTTTCATCCAGTTCGCCGCATCGGATGATTACTTCGTCTTCATCCATATTCTCATTTATCTCGATTCTTACTTTCATCTCCTCATCTCCATACCTCCATTATAATGAAAAAGCGAATGTTGTAAACAGCTGCAAAGTAAGTGGTTGTTTTTTGAAGTTAAGAGGTAAATATTAGGCACTGACAATTATTTGCGACAGCTCTTTTTCCAGATTAGCAAGCTGTGCTTTATCATTATCCTGCATTACCGATAACTTGCGTACTACATTATTTACCTCTCTTCTTACCCGATTGACGCTCTCCTGCGAATCATGGATTTTTGACAGTACAACCCAGTCTGCTATAAGGCCGTCAAAGAAAAAGTCCGCAAACTTTACAAAGCCGTCGATTTCTATGGTAATGGAGGAGGATACTCTTACATCCGCCAGATCTGTACGAAAGCGGTTTAGAAGCCTTTGTACCTCCGATGCTGCATTTTTCGCATCATCAATATGCCCGTGTTTAATCATATCTGTAATAAGGCCTCCATTGGCCCACATATCCCACTTTCCCCATCCTTCGGCACTGTCAAGGCTCTTATCCACCTTATCCAGGCTGTATATAACACTGTTTCCTGCAGATATGGCCTCACTAATTTCCCTCAAATTTGCTTTGTAGGCTTCAATTTTATTCTCCAGCTCGACGATTTTTTCTGCATTTTCAGCATCGTTCTGAATTAGAATTTCGTATTTCTTCTGGAGCAGTTCATTATATTTCTGCTCTGAACTCCTGACCTCCATCCGCTCTGCTCTAAGTTCAGAAATTCTGCTTTTTGTTTCAGCTATTTGCCGGTTAATATCCTCCAATTTCAGCTGTGCCGCCAGAACCTCCTGACGTTCTTTCTCTATCTGTTTTTTCTTGCTGCCCAAAATTGTATAGAAAACCGATAGAATACTCATCTTACTCAATTTCTCTACATCCAGATTTTCTTTTTTAAGCTCGTACTCCAATTCGCTCTGCTTCTTTTCCTGTTCAGACCGTTGTTCATTAAGGCTCTTTATCATTCTGTCAATACGCCTGCAGCGATATATCCCTTGCTGCAGCTCTTGAAGTTCTATATTTATCTCTTTATACATCGTCCGACAACCCTCCGCTGAATAATTTCATTCCGCATTACTCTCTTATCATTTTATCCTGCTCCGTTATGTTTCTTATTACTCTTGCCGGATTTCCTGCCGCAAGAACATTCTCCGGTATATCCCTTATAACAACACTTCCTGCCCCGATAACTGAATTTGAACCGATTTTAACCCCTCCTGCAATACTGACGCCTCCGCATATCCAGACGTTATCTCCAATCTCTACAGGAAGAGCATGCTCATAGCCCTTCGTTCTTTCTTCCATGTCAAAAGAGTGCTCCGGTGTATAGATACCGACATTCGGACCTATCCATACATTGTCTCCGATTGTAATCCTTGCACAATCCAATATACAGCAGTTTGTGTTGGTATAAAAATTATCCCCCACCGTAATATTGTATCCATAATCACAATTAAACGGTGATTCAATCCAGCAGCTTTTACCTGTCTTTCCGAATAATTCACGGATAATCCTTTCCCGTTTTTCTCTTAAAGAAGGCTTCAGATTATTAAACTCAAACAGTAAATCCTTTGCCCTTTCTCTTTCAACCGTCAGCTCCTCATCCCAACTGATATAATATTCACCATTTAACATTTTTTCTTTTGCTGACATCATTTATTTCCTCCTTGTAGTGTTTTATAGTCTGTATTATTTTCTGCTGCAAGGCTTCCCCTTCATGAATAATCATTATTAGCCTCCATTCGTTACTATGGCTGTTCCCTCAATATTCACCCATATCCTTGTATTTTTTCAAGATAGCTATCCAGTCATTTGATTTGCCATTATAGTTTTCCGGGTTCACAGGGTAATGCACATTATAAATATATCCACTTTCACCATAGCGCCCTCCGGAAGATTCATCTAAATGCTTTATATCTGCACAAACATTCACTATTTCAAAACACATTAAGACATGCGTGTCTCCCTCAACAATTTCTTTTTCCCATAAATAACGACATTCAAGATTTAAAAAACATTCCTTGATACGGGGGGCATGAACAGTTGATGCAGGTTCCACAGTCAGACCGGACAATGTTATCTCATCATCATCAAAACCATTATTTTTTATCGTTGCGATACAAAAATCATAAATATCAGCCGAGGGAAAATTAAGAACAACCTCCCCTTTTTCTTTTACAGTCTGATATAAATGCTTCTCCTTACTTACGCTTGATAGAATAGCATAAAAACCCTTCGGACTACCATTAAAGCAGGCCCATGATTGTAAGCAGGCATTCGGCTTTCCATTTGATTTGTATGAAGTTACAACAAACAATGGCGCAGGTATTGCCGTCACAAAGTCCATCCATGAAAAACCGTAGGTTTCCATTTCTGACATTGACTGTGGTATAGATGAATATTCTTTTTTCACTTGTTCTCCTCCCCTTATATAAATAATCCGTTTTAGTCTAATATCCCTTTTCTATGGCCGCCCGCTCTGCTTCATCGGATGTTGTGTCAGCCTTGGTAATTGCATAAGGCTTTGCATTCACTTTGATGCTTTTGCCATCTGTCGTAAAGATGATACTGCCCTGTTTATCCGTCCTGTAAAGCTCAATAGCCCTGTCCTTCATAGTCTGCATGATTGCTGAATGCGGATGTTCGTATTTATTGCCTTTTCCCACACTGATTACGGCATATTTGGGGTCAACCTTATCCAGGAAGTCCGCCGTACTGCTGGTAGACGAGCCGTGATGACTGAGCTTTAATACATCCGCAGATACATCAATCCCTTTATCAAGTATTTCTGCTTCTGATACTGCCTGAATATCTCCCGCAAGTATAAAAGAATTATCTCCATAGGTCAGTTTTATTCCGATGCTATAATCATTTAAGGATTCATATTCGGATGAATTAGGAGAAATTATGACAAAGGAAGCATTCCCGAGCGTGTAGCTGTCTCCGGCCACCGGTCTTGTAATCGTAAGCTTTTTATCTTCGATGGCTTTCATCCTATCCATGTAATTTTCTGAATCAACAGAGATATCCGGCATAATTACATTGTCTACATCCAATGCATTTATAACGGTATCCAGTCCTCCGATATGGTCATTGTGCGGATGTGTTGCAATAACATAATCCAGCCTTTTTACCCCAAGCTTTTTAAGATATTTTTTAACGGTATCCCCTTTTTCGTTTATTCCCGCATCAATCAGCATAAAATGGTCATTGTCCTCAATCAGAATAGAATCCCCCTGTCCGACATCAATAAAATGGAGCCTGACTGTTGGAGCGGCTTTCGGTGTGGGAGAGGGAGGCATCGTTGGTTTGGCTCCTGTCGTGGGGGCAGGCTTATCTGTTGGTACAGCTCCTGTCGTTGGAGCCGGTTCATCCGTCGGTGCAGCTCCTGTCGGAGCAGGTGCATTCGTGGGGGTATCTTCTGCATTCGGTGTGGGTGCATTCGTGGGAGTAATACCCCCCGGAACATCGGTTCGCGCTCCGGTTGGCGCTCGATTGCTTTCCGTATCAGAGGATTGTATCAGTATCCATACGCCTATAAATAATGTAATTGCAATTCCAAGTATGGTAAGAAGGATTGCGGCTTTCTTTCCTTTATTTTGATTCATCGTTAAGCTCCTTTTTTAGTCAAATACCACTATGTAGATATTATCTATATTTCCTGATTCCAATTCGTCTTTCTAATCATTTCCTTTGCCAGGCCCACCATCTGATTCGTATTCACATATTTTTCTGTAAAAAATACCGGTTTCTCCTGGCTTTCACCATATGCTGATACCGTCTGCTCCATCCTGTTCCAAATATATTCCTCTACTTCATTTAATCTGTACCCTATATCCGTTTTATAGTCCTTTAACGGAATGTTGCTGGGATTAATCTCAGATGTTTCTGCTGCTGAGTACCGATAATTATTATTCGGAACCATCCTTATGGAAAAGGCTTTTGTACCATTCGTTTTATTGTACATACTAAAGCATATGGAATAAGGGCTCTTACTTCTGCCGACCCAAATACTCCAGTTGAATTTTTTAGCGATTTTACATGCCCCGGTTACCAGCTGTTCAAATTCACTATCCCTATATTTTTTCCATTCATTATTTTCCCGAATAAATTTTCTCCAATTGTCTTCCGTTATGATATCGGTGTTTTTAATTCCAAATACATTTAACAAATCCCCAAGTCCGGCATAATAGTCTTTTCTAAAATCAGCATATTTTATATCCCTTAGCATTAACGGAATTTCACAATCCCTATAAAAAATCGGGAGAATTATATTCTTCTTCATTTCCATCTGCTTATTCCATGCGGATGCAACTTCTTTTCTAACCCATTCGGATTCCCATGCCGCTTTAGAAATGACAATCCCTAAGAAATCGCATTGGTCTATTCCCTCATTGATTTTCCAGAAAATTGATTCTCCGACCTTGATTTCATATTTATCATACCATATGCGTATTCCGTACTTCTCCATATCCTTTGCCAGTTTTTCAACAAAGGGCTTATCTATACTTGTATGGCTCATAAAAATTGATGACATAGCTATCCCCTCTTTAAAAAGACGATGTTCCCGTTTATCTGGTTCAAATATTTAATGTCTTTATAATAACACAGAAGGGGATTAAGAACAACCGTTCCTAATCCCCTTCCATAAAATAGTCACAAATTATTTATTTCTTCCCTGCGGATACAATCAGCATCATTGGACGGCGCATTTCATCCTTCATTCCCGGAATATCCATCATCTCCTGCTGCGGCTGCGGCTCCACAATCTGATTTATCATAAAGCCATTTAAAAGCAGTGTATTAAGATAGGTGGTAAGCGTCCGGTGATACTTTGTAACCTTTTCTCCTAAAAATACTGCCGTCCGTTTTCCCTCATAATAATAATTATCTACCGGGAAATGCTGGATTTCACCCTTTTCATCATAGTGCCAATCCTGTGTTCCATGCGCGGTGAAAACCGGATGCTCCACTGTGAAGACTAAATCCCCGCCGGTCTTTAGCATTTTATAAATCTTTTTTATTAAAGCCTCATAATCTGCCACATAATGAAAGGCCAGTGAGCTTAGTATTGTATCAAAGCTCTCTTTCGGAAAATCCACATCCTCGATGGCACAGCATTCATATTCAATCTCCGGAAAATGGCTTTTTTCTTTTGCCACTTCAAGCATCTTATGAGAAATATCAATCCCTTTAACAGAAGCTGCACCATGCTCCATCGCATATATACAGTGCCATCCATAGCCGCAGCCCAGGTCAAGTACACGTTTGCCCTTAAAATCCGGCAGCAGCTTTTTCAATGTCTCCCATTCTCCTGCTCCTGCCAGTCCTTTTTGCGAACGGCTCATTTGGCTGTATTTTTCGAAAAACAAACCATCATCATATTTATTTTCCTTCATCATCCATTCTCCTGACTTTAAAAGTTTTTAATCTAATCTTCTAACATCCTTCACCATCGGAAAAATCATAGCAATTCCAATAATTAAAATCCCTGATATAAGAAACCAATGGTTTACTCCGATTCTTTCGGCAAAGAATCCGGAAAGAATTAACCCGACAGGCATGGATAACGACATAATGCTTCCCGTTAAGGAAAATACCCGTCCCAAATATTCCGGCTTGATTTTTTCCTGAAAAAGAGCCGTTTGCACGCCGCTGTAGAATGGTACCGAAATTCCCATGCTTATGCAGCAGATTACAAAGATAATAAATCTGCTTGGCGAAAGTAATCCTGCGGCAACCAAGCTGGCTCCCATCGTTGAAATTGAAGCCGTTATTAATAAAATTCGTCTTTTGCAGCCTCCTAATCGTCCTAATATCAGGCCTCCTGCCAGCATTCCGGAGGCAAAAGCGATTTCCGTGACGGAAATGTGCATTGGTGTACCGTTAAAATATTCCATCGTGATTAATGGATATAGGGCATTAATCGGCATATAGACAAATGTATATAATGTTCCTAAAAGCAACAGGGCGAATAATCCTTTGTTATCCTTCAAGACAAAAAAGCCTTCTTTCAGCTCTCCTGTAAAATCAGGTGTTAAGCTCTTTTCCGTATCCAGTTTTGGAATCGGAACGATTGCCACGGTTATCGATGCGGCCACTGCACCTAGCACATCGATGGCAATAATTGCATTTAACTCCCAGACAGCGTATAACAGTGCCGCAGCCGCAGGGCTTAGGATATAGCTTATCGATTGCAAAGACTGGCTGTAACCCGCACATTTTGTAAGCTGTTCTTCCGGTACCAAAAGAGGCGTAACCGCATTTAGTGCCGGTGAGTGAAAAGCCGTTCCGATACTGCGGATAAATAACACGGCCATAACCATCCATATGGGCAGTTCTGTATACAGAGCCAAAATGGCCAGCACCGCTCCCGCGGCTGCAATCATCAAATCCGTACCAATCATTATCTTTTTTCTGTCATAGCGGTCCACCAATACCCCGATGACAGGTCCTAAGACCGCATAGGGCAGAAAGCCGGCCAGGGAAGCAACAGACAGTATCATTGCTGAGCCTGTTTTTTCTGTCAGATAAAAAATAATCGCCATTTGCAGGACGGCACTTGTAATTAACGATACGGCCTGTCCTGTCCATATTATAAAGAATTTAGATTTCCAATTATATTTTTCCATGTTTATTATCTCCTCAATCAATTGTTTTAGATAAGTACCCCGGATAATAAAAATGCAGACTAAAGTCCATAACAAGGCTTTCGTCTGCATGCATATTTCTGGGAAGTATTCTAAAATACCGTTAAACAAAGATTAAGTATAACAAACCATCGTTTACCGTAACAAACACCTCATATCGTATCGCCAAGCACAACAAAAAGCCTATCATTATAGATAGTTCTGCCTTTTTCTGAAATACTTATCTTAAACGCATTGAGGCTGTCATGGTTACGCTTTCCTCCTGAATCCTGTTGATATCTTATTTTATCATAATAAAATTGCGGAAGCAATCATCATTAACGTACTCTATCATGAATAAGCCGATTAAATTCGAAACCAGAAGATACTGCCCTTACCTGGCTGCGAGCTGACACCATATTCACCGCCGTGGATTTCGATTATCTTTTTCACGATGGAAAGTCCCAGTCCCGTGCCCATCTTAGGTCTTTTGTGTGTTTTATCCACCTTGTAGTACCGCTCCCATATATAAGGCAAATCCTCCTGACGAATGCCTTCACCATGGTCGATGACCTCTATCTTTACCTTTACGCCTTCGATGCTTTGCCGTACAAGTATGCTCTTATCCTCCGTGCTGTATGTGATTGCGTTAAGTAAAAGGTTATAAAATGCCTGCGTAATCTTAACCTCGTCAGCAAATATATAAGCCTCTTCACTGTATTCAAAATCCAACCGGTAACCTTCCTTTTTGACAAGCTCACCCATGCGGTTAACAGCTTTTCTAAGACTTTCAGTCAGGTTGTACTTCACTTTATTGAGCTTTGCTATCCCTGTCTCCAGACTGGAGATATCAAGCATATCATTCACAAGGTCCGTCAGGCGCTTTGCTTCATCCATAATAATCCGGCTCTGCTCCGCTGTGACTTCATCCGGAAAATCATGCATCATCTCGGCATAGCTGTATATGAAGGCAAGAGGGGTCCGCAAATCATGGGAAACATTTGCCATCAGCTCCCGGCGCAGCCCCTCTACCTTGGAAAGCTCCAAAGACGCAGTATTCAGCGTATCGGACAACTCCTTAATCTCCAAAAAACCGCTTCCATTAAATCGGGTTTCGTAATTTCCCTTTGCAAGCACCTTTGCACTTTGATTAATCTGTTCAATCGGATTTGAAATACGCTTTGATATGATGATTGCAAGCAGGATGGCAAGAAGTATCATAATTCCCGTTACAATATAAAGCTGCATCTGTAAGGTAGATACGGTGGCATCAACCGGCGTTACCATCGCATAAAAGGTCAGAGAAATTTTATTGCCATTCTCCAAAACAAACTCCCTGGTCCTGGTTATCGTTTCGGGATGCCTGCGGTCCGGTCTGGCCGGAGAGGGCCAGAAAGGAGGCACAAAATCCTTTGTGGGCTTTACCATTATCTCTTTGGATAATTCAAGCTCATGTAAGATATCTTCAAGCTTTTGGCTGTTTATATTCTTTTCCACCCGTGCAATCGCTTTATCCACCTCAACCTTACGGATGAACTTATACATATCGCTTAGGAACACCGTCTGAAACAGCCATAGGATTATCAGCAGCAAGGCACAAAAGCCGAAGAGAAAGCCGAATATTTTCCATTGTAATTTAACCTTATCCATCAAACCGATACCCCAATCCGCGCAAAGTTTTAATAAGATATGAATAGGGACCCATGGATTTACGCAGCAGTTTCATATGCGTATCCAGTGTCCGGTCATCACCGTTGCAGTCATAGCCCCATACCTCCAGCATTATCTTTTCCCGTGGTACGGCAATGTTTTTATTCCGTATCAGGAAAAATAACAGGTCATATTCTTTTGGTGCCATATCGGTCTCCACTCCGTCAATAAACACCTTGTATGCCGTCAGGTCCGCCTTAAAACCATCCTTTTCAAATACAATATGTCCCTTGTCATCCGCTTTCGCAGGGCTGCTTTTTTCTACCCGGCGCAGAATGGCACTTATCCTGAGCATCATCTCCTTCGATGAAAATGGCTTTACAACATAATCATCCACCCCTGCCTCAAATCCCTGCACCTTGTCATATTCCTCACCTCTGGCAGAAAGCATGATTACCGGTGTATCCGATGTTTTTCGTATCTCCCTTACAGCAGAGAATCCGTCAAGTTCCGGCATCATGATGTCCATAATAATTATATCAAAGGTATTATTAAGGCAAAGCTTCACTGCTTCTATGCCGTCCCCGGCTTCTGTAACCTCATGTCCTTCGAACAGGGCATACCTCTTGAGTACAGCACGAAGCCCTGCCTCATCATCACATATTAGAATTTTAGCCATCCGATAACCATACCCTTTCTGACATTTTATACGACATGGATAATTACCCTGATATGGAAAGCTACCTTAAATTTAACCTTTAACCATCCCGTTAT
Source organism: Bacillota bacterium (assembly GCA_023419655.1). Classification (GTDB taxonomy): domain Bacteria; phylum Bacillota; class Clostridia; order Lachnospirales; family Lachnospiraceae; genus Mobilitalea. The sequence goes on from JAEZXP010000156.1 coordinate 10,059, forward strand.
ATAGGATTCATTTTATCATAAAATCCATTCAATACAAGTCAATAACTCTTTTTAAACCTTGCGGCAAATATCAGTGCAGCAAGTAGTATAAGGAATAGAACGCCTGTAAAGATGAACGTATCGGTTCCTTTTCCCGCGGCTGTTTGGGTGCTTATATCGGAAGGCATAAATTGATTTCTGTCTTGCCCCCTTTGTTCTGCTGCGCCGGCATTATCAGGAGGCATTCGATTTTCCCTGTTTTGTCCCGTATTTCCGAATTGTCCGGCTGCTACAACCGTAAATGATTCAATCTGCTCCGCAGTCAGGCCAAGAGAAAGCAAAGCTTCCTTAACCTCATCGGTGATATCCCCATTGGCTTGCCGGATTATATCCATTGCCT
>JAEZXP010000029.1 GCA_023419655.1 Bacillota bacterium
CATAAATAAACTCCTTTCACTGCGGATTGGGAAACCAATCTAATTGTAAAGGAGTGCTGGAATTTAAGGAAGACTAAATTCCACATTTACTTTCGATAACTGGAATTTAGTTTTTCATTCAACCTTCTAAAGTTTTATTATGATTCGGATGTTGAACTTAATAATTATGTGTCGTATAATATAGGTTATTAAATATGATAGGAACAGGCTTTCGTTCCTGTCATCTGGCTATTAATTATTAGATTAAAAGTAACAAAGGTTTTTTCTGCCCTGGGATATAGGCAAACGATGTGTTCAGCCGTTATTATCCCGGGGTTCAAAATAAGGAGTACATATTGATGAACACTAATTTTTCTTTGGGTATTGATATCGGTTCAACGACCGTAAAAATTGTAATTATGGATAAAAAGGAAATCCTGTTTTCTGACTATGAACGGCACTATGCCAATATTCAGGAAACATTGGCGTCTCTGATGAAGAAGGCTAAGGACGCCCTTGGTGATTTGACGATTCAGCCTGTTATCACCGGCTCAGGCGGATTAACGATATCAAAGCATCTGGACATTCCTTTTGTTCAAGAAGTCATTGCCGTTGCCACATCCCTGCAGGAGGATGCTCCCCATACGGACGTAGCCATCGAGTTAGGCGGAGAGGATGCCAAGATTATATATTTCTCTAACGGAATAGAACAGAGAATGAATGGCATATGCGCCGGAGGTACCGGTTCATTTATCGACCAGATGGCCAGTCTTCTTAAAACAGATGCTGCAGGCCTTAATGAGTATGCAAAGGATTACAAGGCAATCTATCCCATCGCTGCAAGATGCGGTGTATTTGCCAAATCAGACATTCAGCCTCTTATTAATGAAGGGGCCACGAAGCCCGATTTATCCGCTTCCATATTCCAGGCCGTGGTGAACCAGACCATCAGCGGACTTGCCTGCGGCAAGCCGATTCGAGGTAATATCGCGTTCTTAGGCGGACCGCTTCATTTCCTTACAGAGCTAAAGAATGCGTTTATCCGTACCCTAAAGCTTACGGATGAGCAGATTATTTCACCGGAGTATTCCCATCTGTTTGCAGCCATTGGTGCCGCTATGAATTCAACAAAAGAGCATAGCAGGACACTCTCCTCCCTTCACAAAAAGCTGTCCGAAGGAATTAAGATGGACTTTGAAGTGCATCGTATGACCCCTTTGTTCGCCAATGAGGAAGAATATAATGCATTTATCAAAAAGCATTCAGTGCACACTGTAAAAAAGGGAAATCTTGGGGAATATGAAGGAAACTGCTTCCTGGGAATTGATGCCGGTTCAACCACTACAAAGGTCGCTTTGATTGGTGAGGACGGAGCTTTGCTCCATTCCTTCTACAGCAACAATAACGGAAGTCCGTTAAAAACCACGATAAAAGCCCTTAAAGAGATTTATGATGTTCTCCCCGAAAATGTTAAAATCGTTCGTTCCTGCTCGACTGGTTACGGTGAGGCCTTAATTAAGGCTGCTCTTGTGCTGGATGAAGGCGAGGTAGAAACCGTAGCCCATTATCATGCTGCTGCTTTCTTCGAGCCCGAGGTGGATTGCATCCTCGATATCGGCGGCCAGGATATGAAATGTATAAAAATAAAAAACCACACCGTGGACAATGTTCTTCTAAATGAAGCTTGTTCCTCCGGCTGCGGCTCATTTATAGAGACCTTTGCAAAATCATTAAATTATGAGGTAGAGGATTTTGCCAAGGTGGCCCTTTATGCTGAAAATCCTATTGATTTGGGCACAAGATGTACGGTATTCATGAATTCAAAGGTAAAGCAGGCACAAAAGGAAGGAGCCACCGTAGCGGATATCTCCGCCGGTCTTGCTTATTCCGTTATCAAAAACGCTTTGTATAAGGTTATAAAGATTACGAACCCCAAGGATTTGGGTAAAAAGATGGTGGTTCAGGGCGGAACCTTTTATAATGACGCTGTTCTCAGGAGCTTTGAAACCATCTCCGGCTGTGAAGCCGTACGCCCTGACATCGCGGGAATCATGGGAGCCTTTGGAGCCGCTTTAATTGCGAAGAAGCATTATGAAGGCGGTGAAAGCACCATGCTTACCATCGACCAGATTAATGAGCTCAAATTCGACACATCCCTGGCCCGCTGCGGAAAATGTACCAATAACTGTATCCTTACCATTAATAAGTTCACCGGCGGCAGACGATTTATCTCGGGTAACCGGTGTGAAAGAGGTCTTGGTAAGGAAAAGAACGTAGAAAACATTCCTAATCTGTTCGACTATAAGATGGAGCGCTATTTTGGCTATACTGCCCTGCCTGAGGATGCGGCTTTCCGCGGTACGGTGGGAATCCCCCGTGTCCTTAATATGTATGAGAATTATCCTTACTGGCATACTTTCTTCACGAAGCTTGGATACCATATTGTACTGTCTCCTACCTCCAGCAGAAAGATTTATGAGATGGGTATTGAATCCATTCCCAGTGAGTCGGAATGCTACCCTGCCAAGCTGGTTCATGGTCATGTAAAATGGCTGATTGACAAGGGAATCAAATACATCTTCTATCCCAGTATTCCATTTGAAAGGATGGAGGTGCCCGGGGCCAATAACCATTATAATTGCCCGATTGTAACCTCTTATCCCGAGAACATTAAAAATAATGTGGAAGAGATAAGAGAGCTGTCCATTGAATTTGCCAATGATTTTATCTCCTTCGAAAGTGAAGAGATTCTGGCAAACCGCCTGGTAGAAATATTTACTGAGAAGGGAATTGAAGCGGATGAAATAAAAGAAGCCTGTCAGGCTGCATGGAATGAGCTTCTTCATGCCAGAGAGGACATAAAGAAAAAGGGAGAGGAAACCTTAGCATACCTTCGAGTCTCCGGCAGAAAAGGAATCGTTCTGGCAGGCAGACCCTATCATATTGACCCTGAGATTCATCATGGTATTCCTGAGATGATTAATTCCTTTGGTGTTGCCGTGTTAACGGAGGATTGCGTATCCCATCTGGCAGAGATAGACCGCCCTACCATCGTGGTTGACCAGTGGATGTACCATTCCCGTTTATATGCTGCGGCAAGCTTCGTTCGTACCCAGCCAAATCTGGAATTAATTCAGCTGAATTCCTTCGGCTGCGGTCTGGATGCCGTTACCACGGACCAGGTGAATGATATCCTTACCGGCTCCGGCAAGATATATACCGTACTGAAAATAGATGAGGTAAATAATCTGGGAGCTGCAAGAATTCGTATCCGTTCCCTGCTGTCCGCAGTTAAGGAAAGAGAAAGTAAGAATTATGAACAAACGGTCGCTTCCTCCGCCTATCACCGGGCTGTATTCACGGAGGAGATGAGGGAAACCTATACGTTATTGGCACCTCAGATGTCACCGATTCATTTTGATTTGTTAGGATCTGCGCTTAAAAGCGGCGGCTACAATGTAGAGATACTGCCTAATGACAACCGCCGTTCTGTCGATGTCGGCCTGCAATATGTTAACAACGATGCCTGTTATCCGTCATTAATGGTCGTAGGGCAGATTATGGATGCCCTGCTCTCAGGAAAGTACGACATTAACAAGGTTGCGGTGATGATTACCCAGACCGGAGGGGGATGTCGTGCTACCAATTATATAGGATTCATACGAAGGGCTCTTGAAAAGGCAGGAATGTCCCATGTACCTGTCGTGTCCTTAAGTGCATCCGGCCTTGAAAAGAATCCAGGCTTAAAGATTACACCCAGACTTCTGCTTACCGCCATGGAAGCATTGGTATACGGGGATATCTTCATGCGTGTTCTATACAAGACAAGGCCTTACGAAAAGGTTCCCGGCTCGGCCAACGCCCTTCATGCAAAATGGCGGGATATCTGTATTAAGAGCCTTGAAAAAGGCAAGTGGGGAGAATATAAGAAGAACATAAGAGGCATCATCAAGGATTTTGATAGTCTCCCTCTCCATGAGAATATGGT
>JAEZXP010000031.1 GCA_023419655.1 Bacillota bacterium
GCTTTGTTAATATAATTAATGAAATAGCCTCCCAGACAGACCTGCTTTCATTAAATGCTTCCATTGAGGCGGCAAGGGCAGGAGATGCGGGCAGGGGATTTGCGGTTGTGGCGGAAGAGATAAGAAAGCTGGCAGACCAGAGCATGAATGCGGCAAATCAAATCAAAAAGACGGTGGCAGACATTGCACTGCAGAATAAAAAAGCGGTTGAAACGGCAGAAAAAGCCGAGGATATCGTTGCCTCCCAGACAGAGGCATTGAAAAAGACCGTCAATGTATTTGATAACATAAATAATCATGTAAATAGTCTGGCAAGTAATTTTAAAGGCATCATTGTCCGTCTTAATAATATCGAGACAGTGAAGGAAGTGACACTGAATTCAATCCAGAACATCTCTGCCGTAACACAGCAGACGGCGGCTTCTTCTGAGGAAATGAATGCAACGGCGGTTATACAGAATGAAGCAGTCGAACGTTTGCGCAGATCTGCGATTGTTCTGGAAAAAGATTCGAAAAAACTGGAGGATGCTATAAAGATATTTAAAATTAATAAGCGGTAAGGAGCTTAAAATGTCAATAAATATAGGTGTATTAGGAACGAATATATAAATATTGCACAAAAATAGCAATATGTAACATTAAGATGGCAATATTTGAGAAGATTAACAAGGGATATTTTGTTATAATGCATTTGTATTTTTTGAATACACAAAATAAGAGGAGGGTATAACATGAAACGTTTTATGGCACTATTTCTTGCTTGTATAATGCTGATGTCACTGGCATTAACAGGCTGCGGAACAAAAGACAAGGATGACGCAGGCTCAACCGGCGGAAACACAGATAAGGTTGAGGAAGTAACGGATGACCCGAATGTTAAGGTTCTTAATATTATGGCATTCACAGATGAAGTTCCTAAGATGTTGAGAAAGTATAAGGAATTACATCCTGATTTCCCTTATGAAATCAAAGAAACAATTATCGCAACGACTGACGGCGCTTATCAGCCGGCTCTTGACCAGGCACTTGCAGGCGGCGGCGCAGATGCACCGGATATCTATGTTGCAGAGGCTGCCTTTATTCTGAAGTATTCACAGGGTGATGCTTCTAAGTATGCAGCTCCTTACAAATCTCTTGGTATCGATGTGGACAAGATGTTAAAAGAATCCGAAATCGCTCCTTATACAGTTGAAATCGGAACCAATCCTGACGGTCAGCTGGTAGCGCTTGGTTATCAGGCAACCGGCGGTGCTTTTATCTATCGCCGTTCATTGGCAAAGGATACCTGGGGAACAGATGACCCTGCAACAGTTCAGGGCAAGATTGGCCCCGGCTGGGATAAGTTCTTTGCAGCTGCTGAAGAATTAAAGGCGAAGGGTTATGCTATCGTATCCGGCGACGGAGATATCTGGCACGCAGTTGAGAACAGCTCCGACAAGGGCTGGGTTGTTGATGGCAAGCTTACCATTGACCCGAAGAGAGAAGAGTTCCTTGATCTTTCCATGAGACTTAAGGAGAACGGATATCATAATGATACGCAGGACTGGACGGATGCATGGTATGCCGATATGAAGGGTGTGGGCGAGAAACCTGTATTCGGTTTCTTCGGACCTGCATGGTTAATTAACTATGTTATGGCTGGTAACTCTGGCGGTGAGAAAATAGGTGAAGGAACATACGGCGACTGGGCAGTATGTGAACCTCCTGTAGGCTTCTTCTGGGGCGGCTCATGGCTTCTTGCTAATAAAGATACGAAGATTCCTAAGACTGTCGGCGAAATTATTGAGTGGGTTACACTTGATGCTACCGAGAATGGTCTTCAGTATATGTGGGCTAACGGAACCTTTGACGGTCCCACCAAGGATGCCGTTGCATCCGGTGCTGTTATGAAGAAATCGAATGGTGAGATTGATTTCTTGAACGGACAGAACATGTTTGACGCATTCGTTCCTGCTGGTGAGTTTGCTAATGGTAAGAACCTGACACAGTATGATGAGACCATCAACAGTCATTTCCGCGGACAGGTACGTGAGTACACGGCCGGTAACAAGACCCGCGAGCAGACTCTTGCTGATTTCAAACAGCTTGTTGCTGATAACCTTGATGTTATCGTAGAATAATTTAGACTTTTATTTTGGGGCGGCGAAGCCTTTCGACCGCCCCAAAATTATATGTGGGTTATAGCATACCGGAGGTGAAGCTTATGCGACGGAAGGGAGTTAGTTACGCGAAATACGGATATATATTCGTTATACCATTTGTTATCGTATATCTGATATTTCACTTATATCCTATTATTTTTACTACAGTAATCGGTTTTACCGATTTTAAGGGCATTGGAAGAACGGACTTTAATTTTTTAGAAGATCCTTTTCAGAATTTTAAATTAATATTAAACAACCCATCTTTTCAAAAATCATTAGGCAATACGGTTTTAATGTGGGTTGTAAACTTTATCCCGCAGATTCTGCTGGCTCTTTTGCTTACGGCCTGGTTTACCAACAATCGCCGTAAGGTTAAAGGGCAGGGATTTTTTAAAGTGGTATTCTATATGCCGAATATCATAACAGCTGCGACGATAGCAATATTGTTCAGCACATTATTTGCATATCCAACGGGTCCTGTTAATTCTCTGTTTCAAAAGCTGGGATGGGCTGACGGACCGACATATTTTCTTATGAGCAAGGGGCTTGCCCGGGGAATCGTATCCTTTATACAGTTCTGGATGTGGTATGGCTATACAATGATTATACTGATAGCCGGTGTGCTTGGTATCAATCCGGAGTTATTTGAGGCGGCAGAGATTGATGGTGCAACCAGCAGGCAGGCATTTTTCAGGGTGACATTGCCTAATTTGAGGACAATCATGCTTTATACGCTGGTTACAAGCTTAGTCGGCGGATTAAATATGTTTGATATTCCTAAGCTGTTCCAGAATGGCGGACCTGACAGTTCGACACTTACAACGGTTACATTTATATATAATCAGGCCTTCCAGGGAAGCTACCTGTATAACCGTGCTTCTGCGGCCAGCATGCTTTTATTTATGATTATCGCATTATGTTCTGCATTCGTGTTCATAATAATGAGAGATAAAGATGCGGCAGAGCTTAGAAAGTTGGAGAAGAGACAGCAAAAGCAGCTTAGAAAAGCAGATAAAGAAGCAAGGAGGATGGAAACATGAAACACAACACGACCATACCTCAAAAGATTTATAAGATAATAATCTATGTAGCGCTTATACTTTTGGCAATATTAAGTATTATTCCATTTTATATTATGATTGTGAATGCAACCAGAGGAACCTACGAGATTCAATCGAATGCCATATCGCTGATTCCTTCAAAGTACCTGCTAAGTAATTATAAGGTTTTTGAGGGAAAGAGTTTTAATGCGATTGTAGGTTTTAGGAACTCGATGATTATATCCACCTGTGCGACGGCTTTGAATGTATATTTTTCATCCCTTACAGCGTATGCACTGGTAGCCTATAACTGGAAGTTTCGCAATGCTTTTTTCACATTCATTATGGTTGTTATGATGATACCCGGACAGCTAACCAGTATAGGCTTTTATCAGCTGATGTACCGCATAGGGTGGACGAATAGCTTTTTGCCGCTTATAATTCCAAGTATTGCGGCCCCTGCAACGGTATTTCTCATGCGTCAGTACCTGATGGGCAGTCTGTCATTGGATATCGTTAATTCCGGAAGAATTGACGGAGCCGGAGAATTTCATATCTTTAACAGGATTATATTGCCTATCATGAAGCCGATTGTCGCTACACAGGCCATATTCTCCTTCGTAGGAAGTTGGAACAGTTATTTTATGCCTACGATATTACTTACAGATAAAAGCAAATATACAATGCCGATTATGGTAAGTCAGCTTAGGGGAGATATATATAAGACGGAATACGGTTCAGTATATCTTGGACTTACTCTGACAGTGTTACCGTTGTTTATTGTATATTTCTTATTAGCGAGATATATTATTGCCGGCGTTGCTCTGGGCAGTGTTAAGGAATAGATTGTTAGGCGAATCGTCCTAATTAGAAAGAATATTGAAGAGACTGTTGTAAAACATAAGTGTGTGCCATTGTAAAAAATAAGTGCACATGGATGTGCTGCAACAGTCTTTTTAGCTGCTTGGCTAATCCGGAAAGTAGCAAGAAATATTTTTTGATGACAACGGTATTCTGACGGAATGTATCTGTTACTTTGCCATTGGACTTGACATTTGTGTATATTTATATACAATAATAATATGTGCGTATTTACTATTTCAGTTAGTGAGGCCAATTGTTTATACAAAAGGCTGATATATTCAATAATTTAAGCGAAGAGATACGGATAGCCGCTTGTGTATAGCCAGAGGGTAAATAGGCACCGAATATAGACAAATTAAGGAGGAACAGATTATGGCAGGAACAGCAGTGTTAAAAATCACAGAGAGAAAAGATGTAAGCAAGAAGGAGAATAAAAGACTTCAGGCTAAGGGGTATATTGTCGGTGTTATCAATCAGAGGGGTATGGATTCCATACCTGTTGCTGTAAAGAAGGATGAGTTTAGAAGAGTTTTAAAGGAGAACGGAAGAAATGCAATATTAAAGCTTCAGGACTCGGATAATAACAGCTATGATGTTATGGTAAAGACCATCGCGATATCTCCTATGAAATACGAATATCACCATGTTGATTTTCAGAAGGTATCCCTTACAGAGGCCGTTAAGGTAGATGTAACCTTAAAGTTCGTAGGAACAGAATTCTTAGAGGGCAAGCGTCTGATTTTGAACAGACAGATGGATACGATTCTGTTATCAGGACTTCCTCAGGATATTCCCGATGCGATTGAAGTTGATGTGGCGGATAAGAACGGCGGAGATAGTATATCTGTCGGAGACCTTCAACTGGGTAAAGGTATTACGACGGACCTTGACCCCGCGCAGACCGTTGCTTCTATTAATGAAGCTAAAGTTTCAGCGGATGCAGCCGAGGAAGAGGGCGGCACCGAAGCCATCGGAACTGCTGAAAGCGCTGGTACAGAGGAATAACCTTTTACTTGAAATATGCCTGATTAAAATCAAAAAGATAGACTTTATCTATGTAGTATGTTATTATTTTTTATGGGTAATAACATACTACTTTTTTACAGCAAAGGATAAATCATGTTACAAAACACGAGAGACAATAATTTGAATTTACAGGATTTTACCATAAAAGATGATAACAAAAAGGTTTATAATTTATTTTTGTTTATTTGTCTTTTTGTTTTTCTGTCAGTTGGTTTTTTATTTGCGATAGTATATGGGAAGGAAAACAAATGGATTATATTTTTTCCTCTGAGTACGATTATAATTATATTATTGGTTGCCTGGTATATGAATAATATGAAGAAGCGGATGAAGAGTGTTTGGGAATACATAAAAATCTGTGAGGAGAACAAAAAGACGTTTCGTCAGCTTCTATATTACGACAGTCTGACGGGTCTTCCCAACAGAAAAATGATATTGGATGAAGTGGATAATATGATAGGAGAGAATTTGTGCAGATTCTTTCTTATATATTTTGATATGGATGATTTTAAGAAAATCAATGAGACAGCAGGCTATTCCGTGGGAGACGAGATTCTAAGGAAGGTTGCCGGCCGGTGGAGCGGCATAAAGAAAGACACGGATATTTTGGGACATATAGGCGGAGATGAGTTTTCATTATTGGTTAAAGAACCGATGTCCAGAAGCAGGCTTATTGAATATATAGACGAGTTTCATAATGCAATTATGGAGCCTGTAAATCTATATGGCAAAGAATACTTTGTAAGTGCCAGCTTCGGTATTGCAGAATACCCGGTTGACGGTAAGGATGGAATTGAGCTGTTTAAGAGTTCTTATATTGCCATGAATACCGCAAAAAGCTCGAGTACAAATCATATTCAGTTCTATACCTATGAGATGCAGCTGGAGATATTAAAGAGGCTTCAAATTGAAAACGGATTATTATATTCCGTTCAAAATAATGAGCTGTATATGGTCTATCAGCCGATGTACCATTGTGATACAAGAACACTTCGGGGATTTGAGGCATTAATCAGGTGGAGATATCCGGGTATGGACCCTCTAAGCCCATCCCAATTCATACCCATTGCCGAGGAGACCGGAATTATTGTTGATATGGGAAAATGGATTATCAATGAGGTTCTGACGAAGTTCATGGAATTTCAGAGAAGGTACCAGATTAGAACCATTGTATCCGTCAATATATCCGTGGTGCAGATGATAGACCCTTCATTTGTATCGATGATAAGAGAGGTTCTTGAAGAGACAGGCTATGACGGAAGATATCTGGAATTGGAGATTACAGAATCCGTATTAATTTCTTATCCTGAGCATATTATTGAGACGATTCGCCAGCTGCGGGAAATGGGAATTCGAATAGCCCTTGATGATTTTGGAACCGGCTATGCTTCTTTAAATTACCTTCAGATGCTGCCCATTAATATTCTCAAAATCGACAGGTCCTTTATTGATAAGGTCGGCAAGGATAACACGATGAGCAAAATTGTTGCGTATATAATTAATCTGGCACATCAGCTGGAAGTGGAAGTGGTAGCGGAAGGTGTTGAATATGAAGAACAGTTAAATTTCTTATGCAGGAACGGCTGTGACTATATTCAGGGCTTTTTGTTAAGCAAACCGCTGGATGCAGAGCTTGTGGAACAGCAGTTAATATCATACGGCAGATAACGGTGTATACTGAAGCGTTATGGTTATTTGCAAATGGTTTATAGGAGGAACTTCATGGATACAATTTTATTTGACTTGGATGGCACATTATTACCAATGAATCAGGATGACTTTATAAATGCATATTTTAAAGGTTTAGCAGCAAAGCTTGTACCATATGGTATGGATTCAAAGCTTTTGATTGGTGCCATAATGGAAGGCATAAAAGCAATGGTAGGGAATGACGGAACCGCATACAACAGTGAGAGATTTTGGGAAAGAACGAGAGGGATTATCGGAAATATAAAAGACCTTGAGCCGGTATTTCTCGATTATTATGAGAATGAATTTCAGGATGTAAAAGCGGCTACATCGGCGAATTCTTTGGTGGCGGAATGTATAAAGCTTCTTAAAGAGAAAGGCTACAGGCTTGTTCTTACGACGAATCCCCTTTTCCCCAGTATCGCCACCTATAGCAGAATCCGCTGGGCAGGGCTGCAGCCGGAGGATTTTGAATGGATTACCACCTATGAGAATTCATCTTATTGTAAGCCCAATATAGAATATTACAAAGAAGTTCTTAATAACCTGGGGCTTTCTCCAGAACAATGTATAATGGTGGGAAATGATATAGGCGATGATATGGTAGTCAAAGCCATCGGAATGGAAACCTTTTTAATAACGGACAATCTTATTAATGACAATAACGAGAATATAGATAATTACAGGCATGGTTCATTCGGTGAGTTTTTAGATTATATAAAAGGCTTACCAAAAAACAGGTAAAAGGGCGGCCCATATGATATGGGACAGATTTACCAGGGAATACAATGTAAGGGATATGATAAGTCCGATATTAGCGGCTTTTAGCTGGCCGCTGTCTGAAAAACATATGCTTTTATAGAGAAAATATAGCAGTCCTGCAGGGAAAACTATTTTCAGCAGGATGCTGATAAGCGGACTTTGTACCGCATTTACCATGAATATGTTCACTTCTCTAAACAACCCTGTCCGCAATAAGGCCAGAGTAAATAGTATATCGGTGACATTCAGCAGATATAGAATAATTAGCTTTTTTCGTATTGTGATAAGATTATAATCCTTTATAAATGTAACCATCAAATCGCCTCCATGGCAAGAGTATTGACAGCGTATTGGATTTTAAACATGTATATAAAAGAATGAGGTAAACGCTATCCTGGTCTTATAACCGGTTACCAGGATGGGGTTTACCTCTTTTTATTAATCTTTAGAAATCTTATATTAATTCGGATTGCAATTTTTTATCCTTCTCTATAACGGCATTCGTCATCTCTGTTCTCATATTTTGCAGCTTTTCTGATAATTTGGCATCATATACGGCAAGAATCTGAAGGGCGAGTAAAGCGGCATTATCGGCACCGTCTATGGCGACAGTGGCAACGGGAATACCCTTAGGCATCTGAACTGTAGATAGAAGAGCATCAAGACCGTCCAGAGTAGAAGATTTCATTGGAATTCCGATAACCGGCAAGGTGGTATGGGCTGCAATAACACCTGCCAAATGAGCTGCCTTTCCTGCCGCACATATGATTACACCAAAGCCCTCTGCCCTGGCGTTGGCTGCGAATTCGCAGGCCTGCTGCGGTGTCCGGTGTGCACTCATAATATGAACCTCCACCTCAGCACCAAATTCCTTCAAGGTGTTTATTGCGCCTTTTACAACAGGCAAGTCGGAATCACTTCCCATTAATATCGCTATCTTTTTATTCATTTTAATAACCATTCCTTTCTTCGTGGACTGCAAACTTTGCTGAGAATTATGTACAGAAATAATTTGTCATAAATATAGCTTATTATCAGACCGGTGTCAATGAAAGATTAAATGATAAAGTCATAAAAAAGATACTTGACATTGACGTTACGTTAAGGTTTATGATAAGTTTGTGAGGAGGTGAAGGTTGAAAGAAATACACTTTCACTCTGCGATTATATGCCGCTGATGGCAATGCCATAAATGGCATGGGAATGAGAGGTAACCATGGAATATACAATAATAAAGCTGGCCAGAATGGCCGGTATAAGCGGAAGAACCCTGCGGTATTATGATGAAGAGGGAATCCTTAAGCCGGCAAGGATAAATTCATCAGGTTACCGGATTTATGGAAGCAGGGAAGTAGACCGTCTGCAGCAGATACTATTTTATAGGGAACTGGAATTTAGTATTGATAAAATCAGGGAGATTATTGATAATCCGGATTTTGATGAAAAAGAGGCTCTTATCAGCCATAGAGAGCAGCTTTTAAAAAAGAGAGAGCAGCTTGACAGGCTGATATCCAATGTGGAAAGAACATTACAGGGAAAGGAAGGAAAGATTATTATGACAGATAAAGAGAAATTTGAAGGATTTAAGAAGGATTTGATAGACAAAAATGAACGGGAATATGGGGCGGAAATCCGTGAAAAGTATGGTGAGGATACAATAAAGGCTTCTAATGAGAAGTTTATGAATATGTCCAAAGAGCAATATGAAGAATTCGAGGAGCTAGGTCAGGAGATTCTTGAGACGCTGGAAGTCGCTTTGGATACCGGAGACCCCGCGGGTGAACTGGCACAAAGGGCATGTGAATTACACAAAAGATGGCTTTTGTTCACCTGGAAAGAATACAGTAAGGAGGCCCATGCCGGTCTGGCCCAGATGTATGTGGATGACGAACGTTTTACTGCTTATTATGACAAAATAAGACCGGGTATGGCAGCCTTTTTAAGGGATGCGGTATTCATTTATACGGGCAGGGTGCAATAGGGGATGTAAATAACAGTTGATTAATTCATGGTGATAGCATATAATATACTTTAAATATAAAAAATGTATAAACAGAATATAAATAAAGTAGAAAACATGTAATGAAGCAGGGGTTATTATGAATAATGAAAAGAAGAATCTCATTGCAAATCCGGATATAGATTCGACAAGGAATGTATATATTGTTTTAACCCAGACAAGAACTTATCCTGCAAGGGCTATCCGTTTATATACGCATGAACCCTATGCCCATGCGTCGATTGCATTTGATGAGGATTTGGAAGAAATGTACAGCTTCGCCAGGCGGGGGATATATAATCCTTTTAATGCCGGCTTTATAAGAGAGGATATCGATAAAGGCATCTTTGGAAAGTTTACCTCAACGGCATGCGGTATCTACCGGTTGAAGATTACAGAGAGGCAATATCATTGTCTGCGGAGAGAAATTGATGTATTCAATCGGAATAAAGAAGCTTATTCCTATAATTATCTGGGTTTGCTGGGAGCTGCTTTTAATATCCCCATAAGATTTAAGCAACGGTATTTTTGTTCCCAATTTGTCGCATATGTGCTGGAGCAGAGCGGCATTCATATTTTTAATAAAACGTATGCTTGTGTAAAGCCAAGGGATATAAGGATGAATTCAAGGCTTGAGACGGTTTATGAGGGCAGATTGTCCGAGTACCGTGTAAATAAGAAAAAATTCCAGATTGCCTGAGCATCAGGCGGAGATTTATCGTTAAAAAGAGGCCGTAAGAAGCGCATTGTGCGAATTTCTTACGGCCTTTTATGATGTTTATTTTTGTATAGATAATTTGAAATTTTGTTTTTTAGAATTCAACATGCTTATTCTTTTCAGCCATGCGCAAGAATATCTTGATAATTTCATTCACCAATAATGGTACAAGAGCAAATAATATTACCAGAAGCCAATCGCTGGGAGATAAATTCTGTACCCGAAAGACCTTTGCAAGTGAAGGGATGGAGATAACTGCCAATTGCAGTAAAAGACCTGCGGCGATGGCAGCGACCAGTAATTTGTTCTTGAATAATCCTACCTGGAAGATGGATTTTGTAGTGCTTCGCATGGACAGGGAGTAGAACAGCTGACTGGCTGCCAATACTACGAATGCCATGGTTCTTGCATATGTCAATGCATTCTCATACAGAGGATTCGTTAAATCAACGACGCTGCCCATAGGATAATCGTGTTCCCACAAGCCGTAATAAAAAGCTCCCAGAGTTAATAATCCGATAAGGGTACCGCCGACAATGGCCCGTATACCGGCACCTCTTGCAAAGAAGCTTTCCTTTTGATTTCTGGGTTTGTGCTTCATAACATCATGGTCACCCGGGTCGACTCCCAGTGAGATAGCAGGAAGGGAATCGGTTATCAGGTTAATCCACAGAAGATGGGTGGCAAGCAGCGGAACCGGCCAATTTAACAGGATGGATATAAATATGGCGATAACCTCACCTAAATTACATGAAAGCAGGAAGATAACGGCCTTTTTAATGTTATTATAGATATTTCTGCCTTCTTCAATAGCGTGGACGATTGTTGTGAAATTATCATCCGTCAGAATCATATCACTGGCACCTTTTGCCACATCCGTACCGGTTATACCCATGGCAACGCCGATATCGGCAGACTTTAAAGAAGGAGCATCATTGACGCCGTCGCCTGTCATGGATACGATATTTCCGTGGGACTTAAATGCCCGTACAATTCTGACCTTATGCTCGGGAGATACCCGGGCAAATACTCTGTAGTTATTTATACGGCTGGTAAAATCCTCATCCGACATCGTATCTATCTCGACACCGGTAATACTTTGCTCCAAGCTGTCGGCAATTTCAAGCTCTTTTGCAATTGCCACGGCAGTATTCTTGTGGTCGCCGGTTATCATGATGGGGGTAATGCCTGCATTTTTTGCCTCACGGATGGAATCCTTGACCTCAAGTCTTGGAGGGTCTATCATGCCGACAAGGCCGATTAAGGTAAGGCTATTTTCCATGTCGTCCGGATTGATTATAGCCGGGCAATCCTTATATGCGGCACCCAGAACACGAAGGGCTGAATCGGACATTGTATCCGTAATTTTCAGGAAGTCCTTTTTTAATTCTTCCGTCAGCGGTACGACCTTGCCGTCTGCCAGCACGTTCGTACATATTTTTAGAAGATTATCGATGGCGCCTTTTGTGTGCACCCTATAGCCTGTATCTTCTTCATTAAGGGTAGACATAAGCTTTCTGTCAGAATCAAAAGGAAATTCTGCGGCACGCTTATGCTTCGTATTCAAGGCTTCTCTTGTAAGATTGTATTTATTGCCAAGAACGATAAGGGCAACTTCGGTAGGGTCACCGGTTCCCTGGCCGTTTTCGTAGGTGGCATCCGAACAAAGGACAAGTGTTTTGATTAGCTCGGTCTCAGCGGCAGAACCGGTTAAACCGCTGGCTGACTGGTCGACATCGGATAGTAATCCATAGGTATACTGCTTTGTAACGGTCATTTTATTCTGTGTAAGGGTGCCCGTCTTATCCGAACAGATGATATTGACAGAACCAAGGGTTTCCACCGCAGGAAGTTTTTTGACAATCGCATTAATCTTAGACATTCTGGTTACGCCTAATGCTAATACGATGGCAACGATAGCTGCCAGACCCTCCGGAATAGCGGCAACGGCAAGACTGATAGCGGTAAGGAACATCTCCATGATATCCCTTTTTTGGATTAATGCAATTACAAATATCAATACACAGATTCCAATTGCCAAAATTCCCAGGATACGTCCCAGCTCATCCAGTCTTTTTTGAAGCGGTGTCATCTCGTTCGAATCTTCATCCAGTATCTTGGCTATCTTACCTATCTCGGTATCCATGGCGGTAGCTACGACGACACCCTCGCCTCTGCCGTAGGTAACGAGAGTGGACATAAATGCCATGTTGCGTTTGTCTCCTAAAGAAGTTTTAGGGTCAGACAGAACGAACGCGGCGTTCTTATTGGCGGGAACCGATTCTCCCGTAAGAGGAGATTCATCAATCTGAAGGTTTGCGGTCTCTGTAAGCCGGATATCCGCAGGAATAAACCGGCCTGCATCCAGGACAACAATATCTCCGGGAACAACATCCTCGGAATCAATCTCAACAATTTCTCCATCCCGGCGGACAAGAGACCTTGGTGTTGTCATCTTCTGAAGTGCCTCCCCGGCCTTTTCTGCTTTGAATTCCTGCACAACACCGATTACTGCATTTAACACGACGACCAGAATAATGATAATAGCGTCCGAATATTCGCCGATGGCTATCGTTATGGCCGCAGCACCCAAAAGAACGTAGATAAGCATATCCTTCAACTGAGAGAAGAACATGGAAAATACACTTTTTGGGGGTTTGCCCTTTAGTTTATTTGCTCCGTATTGTTCGAGCCTTTTTGCGGCCTCCGTTTTGGAAAGACCGGTATTTTGTTCAACCTTAAATTCTTCTAAAACTTCTTGCTGTGATTTTAAAAACCACATAATTTCCTCCGTTTCTGTGCATAACCTTTGCACCTTCTTTTCATTATGTTTCCTTAAAGTAAAAACGATTATACTTTATAGAATAATTTATCATCATCCATTATAACAAAAAGAAGACAGCATATCATTAAAAAATGATGAGAAATAGAAAAGGGCTTGAAAAATTACAGAATAACAGAGAGAATATATAGAAGGATAAAAAAAGGGAATAATCTATGAAAACGATATTACGGGAGGATTCAAAAGAGATGAAGGATTTATTTAGCAAATATTTTGAAAGCAGAGGCGCGCAAGGTACAGCAGCAGGGGCATTGACAGCAGCAGCCATTACTCTTGTGCTATTGGTATTCTGCCTTCTGGCCCATCTGATTTTGAAAAAAATATTTTTGCGAATCGTAACGAAAATAATAAAAAGAAATAAATTGGCATGGGATGATATATTCCTGGAACGAAAGGTTATCCAGAGGATAATACTTATTGCTCCGGGCGTTATGATGTATATATTGGCAAGCGTGTATGAGAATCCGGAGCTTACGGCAATTGTCAGGCGGCTGGCATCGGCTTATGTGATGGCTGTATTGATATTTGTTATCAGCTCTTTGCTGAATTCAATTGATGATATATACCGTACAAAGCCGATTTCAAAAATAAGGCCTATCAAGGGACTTCTTCAGGTAGTAAAAATTATACTGTATATTGTTATTGGAATTATAATTATCGCCACCTTGCTGGACCAGAGCCCATTGATACTTTTAAGCAGCATCGGAGCTTTGGCGGCGGTATTTTCCTTTGTGTTCAAAGATTCCATCCTTGGATTTATCGCAGGTATCCAGCTGACCTCGAACGATATGCTGAGAATAGGTGATTGGATAGAGATGCCCAAATACGGTGCCGACGGCGATGTGGTAGATATTACCTTAAATACCGTGAAGGTTCAAAACTGGGATAAAACCTATGTAACCATACCGGCATATGCGCTTATTTCAGATTCCTTTAAGAATTGGAGAGGGATGTATCAGTTTGACGGAAGGAGAATAAAGAGGTCTATATACATAGATGTCAACAGTATAGACTTCTGTACGCCGGAAATGATTTCACGATTTAAAAAAATGCATTATCTTAAAGATTATATTACGGATAAGGAAAAGGAACTGGAAGAGTATAACCGGGACCATAAAATAGATACCAGTCAGAAAATCAATGGACGGAGGATGACGAACCTGGGAACCTTCCGTGCGTATTTGACGAATTATATCCAAAACCATCCGGGCATTAACAAGGATAAGATTATTATGGTACGCCAGCTTGCTCCGGGTGAAAAGGGTGTTCCCATGGAGATATATTGCTTTTCAAGAGATACACAGTGGGTCAATTATGAAGGTGTGCAATCGGATATATTTGACCATATATTTGCCGTGGCAGGAGAGTTCGGCTTAAGAATCTTCCAGAACCTTTCGGGACATGACATAAAGAATGTGAGCTTTGGCAATGCAAACAATTCGGACGATACTGAATGAGAAAAAATGCATCAGGTGAAATGACAGAAGCAGGGATATACATCCCTGCTTCTGCCACTTGTGTCTCAATATTCAGTTGTAGTTGGCATAACCTCGTATTCTTAGTTAAACCATTGTTTGCAATTCTGAGACTGAATTACAAATTCTTCAATCTATTTTTTAGATACGGATGGGTTCTTTAGATCTAGTCACAACGTGATGTTGATGAACTCTTTTTCCGTATCTGAAGATTATTATGGCTAAAAAACAGTTTATTATTCATCGAATTAAAATAAATTGAAAACTATATTTTGCACGGTATGCGAATAATTACTTAAACGTTTTAGTAAAAATATAAAATAATACTTGCATTATATGAAGAAAAGGTTTAAGATATATTCAAGAAATTTAACAATAAAGTATAATAAAATTACAAATAATGTATTTGTAATTACGGATTATATTCATTATTTGGTTATTACTTTTAATAAAGGTTAAGAATACTGTATCTATTTATACATATTACCAATACATATTTATAGAAAACGATTAAGTTAATTATTAAATTATATGAATAGGGGATAAAGATGGTTTCGATTAAGGATATATCGATTCGATGCGGTGTATCGGTAGCTACGGTCAGCAAGGCCCTGAATAATCATAACGATATTTCTGAGTCTACGAAGAAGAATATATTAAAAGCGGCAAAAGAGATGGGGTATTATCCGAATTCATTTGCCAGGGCATTAAAGACAAATCGTACGTATAATATCGGAGTACTTTTTGTAGATGAGGCGCAGAGCGGATTAACTCATGAGTATTTTGCCAATGTTCTTGACAGCTTTAAGGTTGAGGCTGAAAGTCACGGATATGATATTACATTTATCAATAAACATATGGGACTTAGGAAGATGTCTTATTATGAGCATAGCAAGTACAGAGGTGTTGATGGTGTAGTTATTGCATGTATCGATTTTTCAGACCCGGATGTACTTGAGCTTATTAACAGTGATTTGCCTGTTGTTACGATTGACCATGTGTTTGATAACCGGACAGCGATTGTTTCTGACAATGTGAAGGGCATAAGGGATTTGATTACATATATCTATGAGATGGGGCATCGAAAGATTGCGTATATTCATGGTGCTGATTCTTCTGTTACGCAGAATCGTGTGGGAAGCTTTTATAAAACCCTTCATGAATTGGGAATTAAGATTCCTGACAATTATGTTAAGAGCGGAATTTATCATGATACCAGTACAACCTATCGCCTTACCAGGGAATTGTTGTCGTTAAAAGAACGTCCCAGCTGCATCATTTTTCCTGATGATTTCTCTTGTATAGGCGGAATCAACGCAATTCAGGATTTTGGGCTTTCAATTCCGGACGATATTTCTATCGCGGGATATGATGGTGTTATATTATCTCAGGTGCTTAGTCCTAAATTGGTTACATTAAAGCAGGATACGAAGGCATTGGGCAAGAATGCCGCAGAAAAGTTAATCGAATTAATTGAAAATCCAAAAGCGAACATTATTGAAAGAGTGGTTGTAGAAGGTAAAGTTCTTTGCGGACAGTCCGTAAAGAAGATATAGCCAAGAGATTTTCCGGTCATTTTATGATAGAGATTTATATGTAAGGCGATGTAGGGGAGTTTTAACATATGATTAATTTCAAGACATGAAATGGCGGGTATCTATATTTTTCCTCCTAGCATAATCCGCTGCCCTCATGAAATCTGGGGAGAGTTGAGTGAAAGGCAGCGGATGCATTGCGCCTGTAGTATCCATCCAATAACGATGGATATTGACGGAAGGAATCGGAAGTTAATGATGAGAATAATTAGAAAAATGGACTGTTGCTTTTTAGCAACAATCCATTTTTTTTCGGATTGTTATTTTGTTGTCAATATTGTTTAAAGTATGTTAAAATACTCATAAAAAAATTAGTAAAAGTTAATGATAAATGCTGTAGAAAAGCAGATAAACGGTTGAATTAAAAATATAGATAAGCTATAATTAGAAAAGGCGTTTATTTTGTCTAAAAAACATATAGCGAGGTGAGTTAATGGCAAAAGAAACAGTACAGGCTGTCCGTAAGGCGGAGATATCTGCTGAAAAGATGGAAAAGGATGCTTTGCAAAAAAAAGAAACTATAATTTCTGAGGCCCAGCAGCAGGCCAGGGAGTTATTATCTTCTTCGTTAAAGAAAGCACAAGAAAAAGCGGATAACGACACCCGGGAAGCTGTACGCCGCAGTGATATTATATTGGAGGAAGCGAGAGAAGAAGCGAAAAAGGAAGTTCTGCTTCTTATAGAGATGGCAAAAACCAAGGAGCAGGCTGCAATCAGCATGGTTATCTCCAATGTCTTATGACGTGAGATGAAATGACTTAAAAAATGGCAAAGGAGGTGTATTGGTTATGGCATTGCTGCAAATGCAGCGAATTTATATTTATGCGCTGAAGAAAGACAGAAAGAAAGTTCTTGAGCTGTTACAGCGCCGCGGAGTTGTGGAAGTACGGAGCATGCTGAAAGAGGATAAGATTTTTAGCAAGTCAGATGTTTCGGTTACGAGACAGAGCTTGGAGAAAAACATATCGATTGCAGCCGAAGCACTGGAAATTCTTAATCGTTATGTAAAAGAAAATAAATCTATATTTTCAGCTTTGGAAGGCAGAAAGGAATTGCCGGTCGAAGTTTATGATTCCTTCAAAGAGGAATACAAATCCGTAGTAGATACGGCAAAACGAATAATTCAGCTTTCAAAAATTATTGCGGAAAATAAAGCAGAAATTTTAAGGCTCCAGACGCAGATTGAGATTTTAATGCCGTGGACAGCCCTTGATATACCATTGAATTTTAAAGGGACGAAGCATACGGCGGGATTTATCGGAACCTTGCCGAAGCCGTGGACATTGGAAGAGGTATATGAAAAGCTGGCACAGTACATGCCGTTTGATGTGGATATCATCAGCTCCACTAAGGAGCAGACATGTATATTCGTGCTGTGTACCAATAATAACAAGGACAAGGTCTTTGAAACCCTGAGAGGAATGGAGTTTACGCTCCCATCCCTGTCGATAGGCAAGGCTCCGGCAGAGCAATTAAAGCTTTTAAAACAGCAGATTACGGAAGCCGGGGCACGGGTCGATTCGGCAATAGAAGAGATGAAATCCTACGATGAAAAACGAAAGGATTTGCATTTCCTGCAGGATTATGACACCATGAGAGCCGAAAAATATGATGTTATCGGGAGTATGGTTCAATCCAAGAATGTATTTATTCTTACAGGCTTTGTTCCCCGTAAAGACAGTGAGGATGTTAAGAATGAACTGACGGCGCTATTCGAGCTTGAGGTAGAGCTGGAAGAGCCTAAGAAGAAGGATAATATACCCATCCTATATAAGAATAACGGATTCAGTGAACCTCTGGAGGGTACGGTTAATTCCTTTAGCCCGCCGGGTAAGGGGGAGATGGACCCCACCATGGTTATGTCCTTATTCTACTATATGCTATTCGGATTAATGCTCTCGGATGCAGGCTATGGATTTATAATTGCGGCAGGATGTGCCTTTGCACTTTATAAATTCAGAAGAACGATGGAAAAGCCCATGAAGAATACGTTGAAGATGTATATGTTCTGTGGTATTGCCACGGTGTTCTGGGGCATTATATTCAGTAGTTATTTTGGGGATATATTTGACATTGTAGGTACTACGTTTTTCGGGGTAACGAAGATACCGGTAATACCTCCGGTATGGTTTTTCCCGGTAGAAAAGCCCATGCTTATGCTGACATTTTCAATGGCAATTGGTATCGTACATTTATTGACAGGTTTGGCAATGAAGGGATATCAGATGGCAAAGCAGAAGGATTATATAGGCATTATATATGATGTCGTATTATGGTATATCCTTTTGATAAGCGGAGTAATCTTACTGCTGTCGATGAAAATGATAACGGATATTCTGGGTATCCGTGTAAATATTCCGGGTATGGCAGTGAATATTGCCGGTATACTTGCGGTTGCCTCGTCGATTGGAATTATAC
>JAEZXP010000068.1 GCA_023419655.1 Bacillota bacterium
GAATATGGATACCGGCGAACAAACTGAAATAGCTTTAGATAAAATCACAGAATTTTTAACAAGATAACGTTATAAATGAAGGGTATGTTGCAAAATTATACCTGTGTACTCCGCTTTCACCTCAACAACAGAGGTCTGTGTTCCTTGTGCCATTTAAGTAAATTTATTTTTTGGAGATGCCTTTATGGAAGAAATCAGGTTGATTTGCCCGTCATTAGAATACGGTGAAGATATAATGCAGTTTCGCAAAGAGATGATTGAAGCGAATGATAATGATTCGTTTGCAGGATGTGGTAGTTTAAGGAAATGCTCAACGATTGAAGAATGGCTGCATATTCTTACTAAAAAAGAAAATATAGATACTTGTCCAACAGGAAATGTTACGTCAAACACATATATTGCAGTCCGTATTTCTGATAATAAAATAGTTGGAGTAATTGACCTTAGACATCATATAAACCACCCTGTTTTAAGCCTTTGGGGAGGACATATGGGATACTCTATACGCCCATCCGAAAGGAATAAAGGGTATGCAAAAGAAATGCTAAAGCAAAACTTGCAAAAGTGCAAAGACAGGTGTATGGATAGAGTTATGATTACTTGTAGTCGGGATAATCTTGCAAGTGAGAAAACTATCCTTGCCAATGGTGGGATTTTTGAAAAGGAAGTATATATTGAGGGAGAATATATAAAAAGATACTGGATAACATTATAATGATTAAGAACAAATTCCTATCATAAAAGATACTTTATCTCTCCTCTGTTACAAAACAACCTAAATATTTAACATTAGAGCAGAGTTAATATGAACTCTGCTCTAACTATAATATATTCTAGCAATGAGCTGTGACAGAGCCTATGTATTTATGGTTTATTCTGTATAGCCAAATGCCAAGATGGAGAATTCCTTATCGGCATCTTCCTCCGCCATCTTTATCTCTACCGTATGAGCAGATGCGGTTTCTTCATCCAGAAGAAGAAGAGTGTAAGGATTATTCCATCCGCCGCCCTGGTTGCTTGCAATGGTTCTTACCAGCTCGCCGTCAACATATACCTCAGCCTTACCAAATGCCGCCTGATTGCTTGATTTGTATACGATGAGCAGGTTCTTGCAGTTAATCTCCATCGTAAAGCTGTCACTGCCGCTTGAAGCACTGTGCTTCCAGTTGTTAGGGAAGGTCTTATCACTGGGCCTGTGACGGACGGTTCCAAGGACAGCATCGGTTTCGGAGAAGCCTCCTGCGTTGATGGTAACATTCTCAGGGATGGACAGCTTATCCATCATCTTGACGCCGACAAATGAATTTCCGATGGCAGCATCAGCGGGTACGGCTATATCCGTATCTGCGGGAATCTCTGAGTTAACGGTGCTAAAGTAATATTTAATACAGTCTGCCATGATTTCGTGACCGTAATCGGTAGGATGATACTGGTCCGAGAAAAATTCTGCATCCGTCAGTCTTTCATTGTCAAGCTCCGGTACCACGGCATCCTTAATACTTATCATAGGAAGGTCATAATGACCGCCCACGGGAGCCAGTCTGTCCTGAAGGTTCCATTTTGACTTGAATACCGCAAACAATAAGACGACAGCCGGCTGGTTTTCGCCCTGTAAAGCATTAAGTACAAGACTTTCAAATGCATCTCCGTTTGTGGGGTCGTCTCCGTCATTTACTGAAAACTCTACGAAGAGAATATCCGGAGGAGTTTCGGCATAACCCAGAATGTCTCTGTCATAACGAATCATACCAAGCGTTGAAGGCGTTCCGGCCATTCCGGCATTCACATATTTTACATTATCCTTATCTGCAACACCGTAAGCTTCTTTAAAATACAGGTAAGAAAGGTAAGCATAGCTTTTTTCGACATGGGAGGAATTATACCCTTCCGTAATGGAACCGCCGATATAGCCGATGGTTACTTCTTCGCCTCTTTTGGCTTTTTCTATAGCTTTCTTAATGCGATAATTATTACCGGTTGTCATCAGCGACCTTTTAATCATTTCCTTGAACTCATCCGTCCTTCCTTCCCATATTGTTTCATCAAATGGCTCCGGCTCAGGGGTTGGCACGGGAGTTACAGCGTCTTCCTGTAATGAATCTGAATTATCATCATCTTTAGAGTCTGTGGCATCGTCAGAACCGGTGTCATTCTGGTTTTGCATCGTATCCTTATCCTCCCGGGAATCTCCGGCTTTATTGCCGCAAGCAATAAGTCCCATGGCAATGATAGCGGTAAGAATAAGATACAGGAATTTTCTTTTCATAGATATACCTCCTATAAGTGAATACCTATAAGATATTCATTCTTTATATAGAAATCTTAATACATTTAGGTATATCTGTCTAATAGTTAAAAAATTATAACAAAAATAAGAGATAACTTATAATCCGGGATAGAACCAGGTTCCATAGCCGATAAGCTGCTTTAAAAGGGCGATATACTCAATTGAAACCCGCGAAAGATAACGGTTCTTTCTGTAAGCGATATACAGACTGCGGGTGGCTTTTGGATGGCTTAATTTATAATATACAGGGTGTTTTTCATAGTTGCCGAATTTAACAAGAAAGTCCGGTATAAAGGTGCAGCCTATCCCGGCCAATGCCCAGGAGAATGCTGTTTCCAGACGTTCACTGAACAATATGATATAAGGATTAAATCCCGCCGACAGGCAGAATTCAGAAGCAGTTGTATATAATTTCTGGTTTTGCCGAAGGAAGATAAACTGACCTGACTGAAATGCGGATAAATTGGCAGCCGGGGTCTTATGAAGCTTTGGCGTATCCAGCTTGATATCCTTATCTGAGACCTGGTATGCTTCCATACCGGTATTAAGGGCACTGTCCGGAGGAACGGCGAGGTATAGCTGCTCCATTGCCAGTTCTTCGATATGGAAGATGGACTCATCGCAGGAGCCTGTTCCCATGTACAGGTCAATCCGGCCTTCCATAGCGGCTTCCTCCAGCTTATGGGTCATTTCCTCCAGTATATGTATCTCAACTCCGGGATACAGCTCATGAAATTTCGCAATACTTTTAGGCAGAAGGCAGGATGCACGAAAAGGGCTGGTTCCGATTCTTAATTCTCCTGTCTTTAAATTCGTCAAATCCGCAATCTGCTGATTAAGCTCTTCCTCTATCGATTTGATTTTTCCGGCAGCACTTACAAAGGCTTCACCCGCCGGGGTAAGCCGTATAGGAGAGGTGCTTCTGTCAAAAATCTGGGTATGCAGCTCGTTTTCCAGATTCTTAATAAACTGGCTTAGGGAGGGCTGGGTCACATATAGTCTTTGTGCCGCTTTCGAAAAGCTTTTTTCCTCCGCAAGAGTAAGTACATAATCAATTTGCTGCGATGTCATATTGCTGCCTCCTTTCGGGTGTACGACAAATATTTGATGACATAAGTATATGCTTATGACTTTGATAAGTCAATATCAATTAGCTTATATCAAGGGGATTTGTTACAATAAAGGAAGTATATTTCCCCTTTCTTTTTGGACTTTTCCTCTTTTTATATATTTTTTTGTGATGGCGATTCATTACTCTGTCAAAAAGGAAGGGGAGCATACTTTGAAGGCAGAAAAGTAAAATAAATGAAACAAAGTTTTATAGTTACTAATCTGCCCAATTATGGTATACTATACGCGAATGAACAGATGAATCTGATTATTCGCAAATAATGGTGGATGCATTTATTCACAAATAATCCATGTTATTAATGATTGGAGAAGGAGAGGATTATGAAAAAATTAAGAAAGATAAGCACCATATTAGCAATGCTAATGATTCTTGTTTTTGCTCTGAGTGCATGTAAAGCTTCCGATAAGCCGACAGATGC
>JAEZXP010000073.1 GCA_023419655.1 Bacillota bacterium
GATTCTAAAGGTCTTTTTCTCCCTTTTTGAGGGAGAAAATATCTTGATTATTACCTTACCCTGTCCCTCTTCTAATGTATAAACCCCTTTGTCCCCGTTCTTGGCCTCTGCTGTATGATTGTAATCACCCAGGCTGCCGTCTTTGACCTCCTGAACCTTGATATCCGATACACCGGAGGTTTTGTCAAGCACTATATCCCGGTATACTCCGTTAAATTTGTCCTTGAATTCAAAGGTAATATCCTCCGATATCCGAAGATTCCCATTCTCCAAAAGATATGCATTTACTGTCCAGTCTTTGATATTCAGATTATCTTCTGCAGACGCGTATTTAGGAAAGCACATCAGAGATAGTGCCATTGCCGACAATATTATCAAGCTTGTAATATATTTTTTCATCCTGTCTCCTATCTCTTTCTTTATCATTGATTATATTATATCACGTTGCCCTCGCTATAACTATCTGCAATCTTACGGCATATATCCGGATAGTTTGTGATAATCGCATCGATTCCAAGCTTGCATAATCGTTTCATATCCTTAACCTCATTCACGGTCCAGGGCCGTATAGCAATGTTTCTTTTTTTACAGCCTTTTAAAAAGTTCTCATACTGCAGGTTATAGAGCGCCGGATGCAGTGCCTCTACACCGTGCTTTTCCGCATATCTGGGCATATTGATATAGCCATCCTCATACAGGAAGCCTGTTCTGACAGAGGGGTCCAGCTTTTTCAGCTTTAGGACGGAATAGTGGTTGAACGAAGTATATATAACACGCTCTTCCATACCGGCTTCTTTGGTCAGCAGCAATACATCCTCTTCCAGATTGTCATAAAATATTACGCCGTTCTTTAACTCTATATTAACCGTTAATTGTGTACCCTTTATGAGCGCATATACTTCTTCCAGTGTCGGAATGTTCACCTTGCCGTATTCCGGAAATTTTCTGTTTACATTCAGCTCCTTTAATTCATCATAGGTATAATCCTTTACCAATCCCTTTACTCCGCTGACACGGTATACATTCTCATCATGGATAACAACAAGCCTGCCATCCTTCGTTTTCTGTACGTCAAGCTCGATACCGTCTGCCTTCATTTCAACCGCCGCCAAAAATGCAGGCATGGTATTTTCAGGCGCATAACCGGATGCCCCTCTGTGAGCCCATACTGATGTTCCTGCCATCTGTTTATTCCTCTTTTCAATAATCCATACGTATATTTCAATCTGTTAGTCCAGCTTATACCACATCACAGGACGTATCATAAATTCATGATTATCCGCCTTATAGCCATACTCCATGACGGCCCCATTCTCCGATAAAAAAGCCGCACTGTCAGGATATGCACCGGGAGAACGAAGCCAGGTATTTGTTTTAAAATCCGGGAACAAATGGCCATACTCCTTTGCCTCCTGTATACTTAACAGGAAGACATAATCCCTGGTATCACTGCCTCCAATGGTTTTATAGGTTTCATTGTCATTATTTTCAACCTCTGTAAGCAGGATATTACGCTTTTCCGCAGCAGCAAAGGATTTTTCCATAAATTCCGCATTAAGCCACTGTCTTAGAGAAGTTTTTTCCCATGTAATCTCCCCTTCTTCAGAATGATAAGGCATTTTACTCATGGATGAACTCTTCATTAAAAAGACCCGGTCATCACGGATATCTAAAATTATCCAATCATATTTGCCGATTTTTACTTTTTTGCCTGGCTTACTGTTTTTAATCATATTTTGCTGTGCTGCCACCATCTGCATTGCACTGTCCTTATAATCACCGGCCGCGGCATATTCCTGGGCTGCTTCTTTATAATGTCCTTCCGCCGCTTTTTTACCTGCATCCAGATAACGGCATTCTAACAGCCTGTTCCTGCTGTCCTTATAGTCTCCCAGCTTTTTATATTTTTCAATTGCGGATTCATAGGAACCCATCTGCATATATGCATTAGCTACATAGTATTTAGCATGGGAGGTACTTAAACCCAGTATTATTAGTACTGCCAGAAGAAAAACAGCCAATTTTTTCCCCCACAATCTATATATGATTTTCGTCTCCATCCTATCACTGATTTTATCGCATTCCGACGCCATGGAATCCGCCTCACGATAGCCGGGTATTTTTCTGAACAACTCTGCCGCAGACCTATAATCCCTGGCAGTTTTTGCATCGTTTTTCATCTGAAGGGCGGATTTATAGATGGATTTTTTTAATTGTTTCTTTGACTGCTTTGCATAATCAAGGCAAAGTGCCGTGTAATCGGCGGATTGCCTGTATCCCTTCAAACGCTTGAAGCCCGATGCCATCTGCCTGTATGCATCTGCTTTTTTGCCGTAATCCGTCATGAAATCTGCACATTCCATCAAGTATAATAATTTCTGGTAAACCTGTTCTTTTTCCGTATCCGGATTTTCAGACAAATACTCTGAACCGTTGTACTCCTGCTTGTCCATTCTTTCCCACCACCTTTACATGAAATAATATTGAAGTTAATTTATTATACCTCCGACAAGAACGGACGTCCATATATAGATGAAGATATCCCTCATTCTTAATAATTCTTAATTTTTAAGAATGAGGGACATTCTATTTCAGCATATAACTGTTATTTAAAATCATTGTATTGAGCAAAAATAACACGTCCTGATTTTCTGTGAAATCGATATAGTTCCCTAACAAATCTGTTCCGATATACCGAAGGTCCACCAGTGTAACTTTTGAATAGCCCTCCAGCATAAGCGGTGCGATGCTGCTTCCGAAGGAATCCCGAAAGATTATTAATTCCTTTTCATTCTCCGGCGGTGCCATCGTGTTCGTAATCGTCAGTATGGACTTGGCTCCGGAAAGAAATAAATCATAGGAGTCAATCGTTCCGAACTTATCCTCCAGATATACTTTGCTGTGTGTCTTGTCAATATGGTCATACACCAGAGCATTTTCTATCATCTCATTGGTGAGGTATATCAGCGTGTCCGGTGTCAGCCGGAGGGCTGCCTGTCCATAATAGGAACCATAGAACGGATACCGTGATTTTTTCGTATATTCGGTATCGGATATGTTTTTCTTTGTTCCCATCTTCTCCATTAGCAGTCTCGCCGCATCAATAATCTTTTCCTGTCTCCAATGGATATCCGTCATATAATAATCTTCCAGCTCCAGAATGCCGAACAAATCGATATAATTCATGTTAAGAACATTCTCATCCATCCGCTTCAACAGCCTGTCATAGTCAATGGCGGGATATCCGTTCTCTTTGGCGATAAAATAGTTCTTATCGGGAATGATGGCGTAATGGACATTCATCCCTTTAAGGTATTTTTGATATACTTCATTCAGTTTATTTGCTGCATTTATAATTGCCTTCTCATTCAGGGGATATTCTATTTTATTGATATTGCCATCCACAACATATATACTATTATTGTCCTTTTGATTGAATATATTAAAGCTTGTAAATGCCTTAAAGCTTCTAAATTCGTCCCTGAATATAAATTGGTCCAGGGAATACTTCTCATAATCCACGAAATATTTTCCGCTTAAAAATTTCTCCATCGTAAATTCCGGTGCCTTTAGAAGCGGACGGCGTTCGCTATAGGAATTTTCTGAATCCGGCACCAATATATTGGCCAGCATAATACCATAGATAATTACGATAAATACCGCAATAATTATTATGTTTTTTAATTCATCTTTCAATTTGATTCTCATTAAATATAACCTCACATAAAGCTAAACTCGTAATACGTCAATAATTAAGTATACTCTCCACTTGTCCATCGGATATCTAAAATCTAAAATACAAAAATGGATTAAATGAGCCGTCAACCAGATACCCTGTTATAACCAGAAGTAACACAACAACCCATACCGGTTGTAAAATATCCATGATTTTCTTACTTATTCGATTGCCATCCAGCTTCTTTACCATATTGGCAGCCAATGGCGTTGCAGCTGTCACGGCGATTATAAATAGAATGGCATAGCTCTTAAGATAATAAATCGTCATCGGATTATACAGCGGCAAATCCAAAAATCCAAACATTGCCATAAGATTGTTTTTTACCTCTCCCATGCCGTTTGCATTAAATATTACAAAGCTTATCATCGTACAGAATATCACATAGATATGCCCCATAAAGGACGGCAGTCTTTTTAAAATATCTTTCAGGAAATATTTCTCCATAACTAAAAATACCGCGAAATACAGTCCCCATAGTATAAAATTCCACTCAGCCCCATGCCAAAAGCCTGTCAGAAACCATACCACAATAATATTTCGAATCCATTTCAGCCTGCTGACACGATTTCCGCCCATGGGAATATACACATAGTCTCTAAACCATGTTCCAAGGGACATATGCCACCTTCTCCAAAACTCGGTGATGCTCTTTGAGATGAATGGATAGTTAAAGTTCTCAAGAAAATGAAATCCGAATATCCTTCCCAGTCCTATGGCCATATCACTGTATCCCGAAAAATCAAAGTAAATCTGCAAAGCATAGGCCAGGGCTGACATCCAGTAAAACAGCACCGTCTTTTCATTGGAATTTATGAATATCCTTCCCAGTTCTCCCAGGGTGTTTGCCAAAAGTATCTTTTTGGATAAGCCAATCATAAATCTCCATATTCCGCCGGCCACCTTTTCCATGGAATGGGTCCGTTCCTGCAGCTCCTCCTCAACGGTGGTATACCGGACGATGGGTCCTGCAATCAGCTGCGGAAACAGGGAAACATAGGTGGCAAAATTCAGGATGCTTTTCTGAACCTTGGCTTCGCCTCGATACACGTCAATCGTGTATGACAGAATCTGAAAGGTATAAAAGCTGATTCCTATCGGCAGAACAATCTTTAACGGAGAAATATTCAGCGAAAGCAGAGAATTCAGATTATCGATAATAAAATCAAAGTATTTAAAATATACCAACATACCGATTCCCACTATAACAGAGGATATCATCGGTATTTTGGCATATTTGCTGTCTCTCATCCTGTCTATCCACAATCCGTGAAGATATCCGGACGTAATCGATACAATCATTAGGATTGAATAAATCGGCTCCCCATAAAAATAAAAGAACAGACTGAACAGGAGCAGGACTGAATTTTTCAGTTTTTTTGGGACTATAAGATATAGTCCCAAAACTGCAGGTAAAAAATAATATAAAAAGCTTATACTGGAAAACAGCATGTTATCTCCCCAATGCAAGGAATGCCTCATGTAAAGGCTTCGCCTCATTATCGCTCATTACTAAGAATATAATATCTCCAATATTGTCAACAATTATGTTCTCTTCGCTTACTCCAACACATATCCACTTTCTTGGGTCAACATATTCTTTGATATCTGTCTTGATTTTTTCTATGTCGGCACCTTCCTTAACCCGTACCAATACCAATGAATACGCACCGGGCTGAATCATCGGCTCGCTGGCTAAAGCTTCCTCGAATTCAATATCTGATTTTCCCAGATAATACTGTGCTGTCTCTGAATCAACCTCTTGAAGCGTTGTTCCGTTCGTAAAATATTCTCTGGACTCATCCTTAATATCCGCTGTTTCATATATCTTTTCAATTAACTCCTTAAGAGTTCCTTCGAGATTCTCCGACTTATTCTTGTCCTGCTGACCAGCGGCTCCCTTGCATGCTGTCAGGCTTAATACAGTAACCAGAGCCATCATGAATAGTAATATTTTTTTCATTTTTTCTTCTCTCCTTCATCTGTTTCTTTTGATGTTACAGTATATAGACGCCGGTTATATAAAAACAGTTCCCAATATAATTATTTATACTTGGAACTGTTCTACCTCCAGGGTCACAAAAAATAGTACCCATACCAAATCCCGGTACAAGTACTATTTTACAGTCAATTATAATGAAT
This sequence comes from Bacillota bacterium, assembly GCA_023419655.1. GTDB lineage: Bacteria > Bacillota > Clostridia > Lachnospirales > Lachnospiraceae > Mobilitalea. The sequence continues at coordinate 5,879 of JAEZXP010000073.1, forward strand.
ATAAAGTGTATTTCCTTAATAATTCTCTTTGCGGACTTCAAAATAAGATTGTGAATACTTACATACAGGACAAACCACCGGAGCCTTTTTACCCATTACAAGATGACCGCATACACGGCATTCCCACATGGTCTGCTCACCCTTTTCAAACACCTGCTGCATCTCCACATTGTTCAGTAATTTGCGGTAACGCTCTTCATGGGACTTCTCAATAGCAGCAACCCTGCGAAATCTTGCGGCCAGCTCCTTAAAGCCTTCTTCCTCAGCTTCCTTTGCAAACCGGTCATACATATCCGTCCACTCATAATTCTCACCTTCGGCTGCATGCAGCAGGTTCTCAGCCGTGTTTTTGATATGTCCAAGTTCTTCAAACCAGATACGGGCATGCTCCTGCTCATTTCTTGCTGTTGAAAGGAAGATTTCTGCCAGCTGCTCATAACCTTCTCTTTGTGCTACGTGTGCAAAATATGTATACTTATTTCTTGCCTGGCTTTCACCTGAAAATGCTTCCATAAGGTTCTTTTCTGTCTTTGTTCCTGCATACTTATTCTCAGATTTCTCACTTTCCTTAACCAGCTCAAATGCTGATGCGGGCTGCTTGCATCTTAGACATTCAAATCCGTCCGTAAGCTCCCCTTCATGAATGTAACCACATACTGTACAACGATATTTAGCCATATTACCCTCCTGTGTTTTATATTTATTTTTGTCAAAGCTGTCTAACAGCTTTTTCACAACATCTATCGGGAAATCCCCGGGCTGCTCCTTGGCTGAAAGAGACTGCAAAAATTCCCCGGTATTCCTGCTTTGCGGAAGCATATATCCTGCTTCCCGTATAATATCTTCCGCCATGATACGGTTTGACTTTGCAATCGCCGCCGCAAGTATCCCCGGCAGCCCCGACGCAATATTTTCCTGCCTGGATTTGCTGCGCAAAAGTGCCTTCATGGCTTTTACCACTTCATCCGTCTTTGGCTGCTGCTCGGGATATTCTTCAGGAACCATGGAAATCGCACCGGATGGGCAGGCATCCGCACAGTCCCCGCATCCAATACACTTTGATACATCGATTATACTATTCTCCGTATCCGTCGCACCTGTCGGGCAGACATACAGGCACAGACAATCCTTCGTACATAAACGGATATTCCTAACTGCGTATTTCTTAGACATGTGCCATCCCCCCTTCAACCCTTTCGAACTTCCAATTTGGTACCTTACATATGGGGCAGACTTCCGGGAGAATGTCTCCTATGTAAATAAAGCCGCAGATTGTACAAACATAGACACCGGTATCATAAAGCATACTGTCGCCCTCTCTTTGATATCTTAATAACAAGGATTTCAAGATACGGGTCACTTTTTCACTCCAGACAAGAGCACGCTTGGCACCCCGGTCATTTGCATAAGCGGCTGCTTCATTCGCCTCTGCAAGTCCATAATCAAGGTCATTCTCGATTAATTTCATAAGCTGGTCAAAATCCGGATTCTTTTCCGGTGCAGCCACATCTTTAAAATACCCTGCAAGCTCGTTAAATAAAGCCGCTTCATCCGGTTTATACTGCTTTTCGCAGCCACGGGCCAGGTTGGTACAAAGAGCACTGACTTCCATCGGGGATAATTCTTTCATATCCGAAGATTGTTCATCTGCTGAATGTTCTTCTCTATACTCTGGCTGTATCTTTTTTACTGCTGTCCTGCCTGCTTCACCCTGTTTTATAAATTCAGACTTTGCAGCGCCGCACAGAGGGCATACCCAATCCTCCGGAATGTCGTCCCATGCCGTACCCGGTGCGATTCCATGTTCAGGACTGCCCTTTGTTTCATCATAAACATACCCGCAGACAGAACATACATATTTATCCATACCACCCCTCCTTCTTTATGCTATATTATAGTATATTTTTTAACAAAAATCAATAATAATTCTTATTATTAGAGGAATAATCATGAAAATAAAATTATTGTAGATTTTAAATAAAGTATTTGACAACCTATACCATTATATGTATATTGAAATTATCAAATAATTTTAGGAGGAATTTATCAATGAAAAAGATATTTGCTCTTGTTTTAGTTTTATCACTCATTGTTTTTGGAAGTAGTATGGCATTTGCAGCAGAGGTTTCCCTTGCTGAAGAAAACCTTGGACGCGGTGCCGGCGACTCAACCGTCGTAGTAAATGCCGATGGTTCTGTTACAACAAAAACATCCAACATTTCTTTCTACCTTGCTGATCCTGTACAGGCTGGCGAAACCGTTACCGTACATATAAAGGGATCAAGTGACGGCGATTTCAGAGTATGGTTAATTGATGTCCAGGAAGTAACCAATTCAGACATCTATCAAATCTCTACCGAAGGTTTTACATCCGGTGAATTTGATAAGACCTTTAACCTTACTGCTACAGCAGAAGCAACAGAAATCTTTTTTAAAGCTCCTTCATGGGATGCAACCTTAAACAACTTGACCATTACCGAGCTTAGTATTACTCCTGCCGGAGAAGCTGCTAATGAAGCTGATGCCGCTGATGAAGCGGATGAAGTAGTTAGCACTGCCGATACAGCTGAAAAAGCTGAAGACAAAGCTTCCACAACTTCCTCCCCTAAGACCGGCGTTGTTTCTACCGCATTATTCTTAGGCTTAGGCTCCGTTGTATTTGGTGCCGGAACTGTTGTTCTTAAGAAGAAAGAAGACTAATTCTATAACATAAAGCAAACTACCGCATAAAACCCTCTTGGCTCAAAGCAGCCAAGAGGGTTATTTTTATCCGCGAGCGGATTCATCATGGAAATCAACGCAGTCTATGTGACATGCTTTCATATCACAATAAAATTCGTTGCTATCTAATCGTTTTTATGAAGTATCTTTTTCGCTCTGGGTGCTCTTAGCATGCTTGCCTGGGGCATATTTTCTCCCAGCAGGGGCTGCAGATAATATTTGAAAGCCTCTGTCACATTATTTCCGGCTTCATTAATAAATTCATCCGGCATCAGTCTGGTATTTGCTGCTACATTTTTTAAATCCGTCATTTTATAGTCAACGGAATAAAAACCTGTTCGATTGATGGTAATCGAGCCATCGATATTATGCCATATTGCAAACTGTGCGGCCTTTTCCCCTACTTCTCTGGCTTCATGCTGGTCGACACTGGATACACAGCCCAAAAAAGACCTTTGCAGATATCCCAATGTGTCTGACCTGACTCTCTGTATGCCAAGCTTTTCTTTAATTTGATTTGATAAAAAGTCACCTAAAATCCCTGTACCGGACAGCTGTCTGTTGCCGTGGGCATCGATATCTCCTGTCATATGGTCTGCAATAACCGGTTTCCCGCTCTTCCCTTTTATTCCTTCCGATATCGCAACCATACATCTGCCGTATTTCCCGTAAACTTCTTTTACATCACCAAGGAACTTATCCATGCTGAATTCACGTTCAGGCAAATATATCAAATGTGGCCCGTCGTCAGGATATTTCTGGGCAATTGAAGATGCCGCCGTTAAAAATCCTGCATTTCTTCCCATTACAATTCCTATATGAACACCGGGCAGCGCACGATTGTCCAGATTCAACCCGATAAATGACTGTGCCACGAATCTTGCAGCCGAAGGATATCCCGGAGTATGGTCGTTCATCATTAAATCATTGTCAATTGTTTTCGGTATATGAATTGCTCTGAATTCATAGTCTGAAGCTTCCGCCTGCTGATTTACGATTCGTACCGTATCCGCAGAATCATTTCCGCCGATATAAAAGAAATATCTTACATTGTGCGCTTTAAAAACCTTAAATATCTCTTGACAGTAAGCTTCATCCGGCTTATCTCTGGTTGAGAATAATGCAGAGGAAGGTGTCATGGCAACACGCTCCAGATTATGCGTTGTCTCCTGGGTCAAATCAAGGAAGTCCTCATTAATAATACCTTCTACACCGTTTATTGCGCCATATACCTTTGTAATCTGCTGAAATTTTCTGGACTCCAATACGGTTCCGACCAGTGATTGGTTGATTACTGCGGTAGGTCCGCCGCCTTGTGCTACAACTACTTTACCCTCAAGTTTCATACTACCTTACACTCCTCTCATTTTGTATACGAAGTATTCCCCGGCTGTATAAAATTTATGTCAATTGTATTCTTATTATAAAGCATTTTCACACAACTTTCTATAACATTTGAACGATTCCTATTTTGTTTTTAAAAACAGTTGGACCCAATAGACAATATCATCCTCTACATATACGCCAACCCCTAACTGCTCATAGCCTTCTCTCAGAATATTCTCCTTATGCCCGGGAGAATCCATCCATGCCTCCATGACCTGTTCCGGTGTTTTATAGCCATATGCTATATTCTCTCCTGAGCCTTTTCTGCTGATGTCGTAATCGTCCAATACCGTATACCATGGTCTTCCATCCGGTCTTATATGCTCGAAAAGCTCCTTGATTTCTTTCGCACGTTCATTCGCCGGAGAGATTAATTCTTCCGCCATTGTTAATATGGATAAACCCGCCTTTTTTCTCTCCTTGTTAACCAATTCAAGAACCTGCCGTGCATATTCATTCTGTACTTCATCGGAAGGTATTTTCGTTGTGGCTTTTATCTTATCCGAATATACACCATTATACTTCACTCCGGAGATTTTTTTATAAGCTCTCACTCTGTAGTAATATGTTGTATCACTGTCCAGATTAGAATCCGTGAATTCTGTACCTGTTACAATACCGACGTATTCGTATTCCCCATCTTTTGAATCTGCACGGTATATCTTATATTTTTCAGATTTTGAAACACTTGTCCATGTCAGCTTAATATAATCTGCGGCACTCTCCTTAACCTGCAGCTTTACCTTATTAAAGGTGGCATCAACGGATACGATATTGGAATACTTGCTGTATTCCTTCTTCTCATTGATATCCGCATAAGCCCGTACTCTATAGTAATATGCCTTATTGTACTTTAGCCCCTTGTCTGTAAAGCTCAGCGTTTTGCTGGAACCCACATATTCATAGGTTCCATCCGGCTTCGATGCACGATAAATCCGATACCCTAACGCCCCGCTTACCTTGCTATATGAAAGCGTTACGGCGGCAGAGGTTCTCTGCATAACCGTAAGCTTAGGCTTTTGACTATTGATTGTATGCGCAGCACTTACAGATATCGTATTATTAATTCCATGATACATTCCACCACTCAGAGATGATAATGTCATGATAATTGACAGCAGAATCGATATTGCTATTTTCTTCATCTTGCCACCTCAGCTTTCTTCTCATTAATGTCATCAAGGCTTTATTGGCAAAAGCAGAGGATTCAAAAAGCGTATTCCAGAAAAACAATAAAAACCTTTTCGGTAACTGGCTGCCATTTAACAGGCCCTCTAGCTTTGCGTCCCCGGGTTTCCCACGGGTTTGCCATTATCGCTTAGGATTGTTCTTAACTTGATTCATCATAGCACAAAAATTGCCATACAGTCAATGTTTGATATGGTTTTACCCCGCTTCGAGCATCCTGTTCAATTCCAGTCTTTCTTCTATGTTTTATTCTATTGTAATTTCTGCATCTTCGACATGTCTTTTCCCCATTTTATGTCTTAGCTTTCTATTCTCTACCGTATCAAAAATAATAGAAAAGTCATAATCCTCCGGATATAATTCCTCTGCCGCTACATGAAGCTTAACCCTTTTATGATGAATCCAAATCTTCTTATCCTGTAACTGCACCCTTAATACACCCTTATCATTGACAGGCTGGCATACAATTCCCAGCTTTTTGTCCGGATATACCATTACACTGTCCCCTATCTGAAATTTAACAGTAAAATCCTGCCGTTTTACCGGATTTGTCTTTTTTCTTATTCCGGATTGGGTGCTGCGGTTTAATTCTGCATCTGTAGTGTCCAGTTTCAGATTATAGGGTATGTTGTCTCCATAAGCTGCCTTTACTGCTGTTTTCAGCATCGATACCGGCATCCCCAGCCTTCTGGATATATGAAAGGCACAGCTTTCTCCCGCTTCTCCGATTACCAGCTGGTAAAGAGGCATTAAGCTTTCGTTGTCGAAGGTCATTCTGGCATTTATTATTCCCTCCTCCTTCTGTGCATATTGCTTTACCTCCGGATAATGGGTCGTTACCAGGAACAATGCATTGCTTTTCTTTAACTCTTCCAGTATGGCTATGGCGATTCCCATCCCTTCCGTCGGGTCCGTTCCAGAGCCCAGTTCATCCATTATAACCAGACTGTCCTTATTTACATTTTCTAATATCTTCAGTACTCTTGTTATATGTGCTGAGAAGGTTGACAGGTTTTCAGCCAGGTTCTGTCCGTCGCCTATATCACAAAGATAATTGCTGTTCATGCATATCTCTGCTTCCCTGCATGTCACATGAAGTCCGCATTGTGCCATCATACAATTCAGGGCAACGGTCTTAAGGGCAACCGTTTTGCCTCCGGTATTGGGTCCTGTGATGACGATTCCGGATACGCCTTTTCCAATCTCAAATTGCAAGGGTATACAGCTTCTTTCATCCATAAGGGGATGCCTTGCGTCCTTAAGAACAATTATCCTGTCCATATTAATCTTCGGTTCTGCACAATTAAGCTCCAGGCTCAATTTGCCTTTTGAAAAAGTATAATCAAGCTTTTCAATCATTCGGATATTTTGCTTCATAATCTCCGAATGGTCTGAAACCATGGCCGTCAGAGAGTATAGAATCCTTCGCACCTCATTTTCCTCATCCAGCATAAGAAGCTGCAATTCTTCATAGTATTTTGCGATAGAGGCCGGTTCAATAAAAAGTGTATTACCTGTGGCCGATTTATCGATTACACTTCCTGATATCTTATGCTTATATTCTTTTTTGACCGGCACACAAAGCCGTCCGTTACGAAAGGTACTAAAGCTCTCCGACATATAATCCTTACAGCTTCGCATTATACTGTCCGCTTTTTCTTTCATTCTCTCTTTTGCCCTGTCGATATCACTCCGTATAGACCTTAATAGCTTAGAGGCATAATCATCTACATTCCCGTTTCGAATCTGCAGATGTATCCTGTCTTTAAGCTCCTCCAAAGCATCCAGATTTTCCTCATAGTATGAAAGTGAAATTTCATAATGCTTACCTTTATTCAGGTAATCCTTCAGTCTTCTTACCGCTACCAGTGATATCTCTATCTCTTCCAGATTCAGTGCGCTTAAGCACTCCCCTTTATCCGCACTGTTTATCATCTCTTCAATGCCCTCTAAAGACACTAAAGGCGGCCTTCCGACATTTTCAATCAACTGTCTTGCCTCCGTTGTATCTCTTAGCTTCGCCAGCAGTTCATTTTCCGACATATACGGAGCCGTGTTTTTAATTTTTTCTTTTGCCCACTCTGTAAGAGCCAGCTCCATCCATATTTCCTTTATTTTATCAAATTCAATATCTCTTTCTGCTTGTAACACCTTGACCTCTTTCCTTTCAAATCAAATTTAGTACAATAAAAAACCATGGGTATCCGCCTAAAAGACATACTACTCCATGGTTAAAATCCCACGAACAATATATAAAGTATAGGATATCACGCGATTATAAGAATATGGCCAATTATAATTGAGCGTATAAAAAGCATGACCATATCGCCATGCTTATCCTACATATAATATATATTAAGCATTTTATAAGGCAGAATTACCGGTAAAAGGCAACCGGCATAAGGGCAGACTTCTGGCGCAGCCAAAAGCTCCCTTTGCAAATATTTATTTTGCTATCTTCTCCATTACAACAATGCTTAACATAAACGACCTCACTTAAATTAATAAACAAATCATATCGTACAAAATCGAATTTGTCAATTATATTCTTCAACATTCTCCGAGGCAATTGCCGTTGTACCGGATTCAAATTCCACGGATTCCAATTCCCCTATTTTTTCATTCTTATTGTCCTGATCTTCATCTTTAAATAAAGCGTCATGCTTCTTTTTATTCTTATTCGCATTTAACATCGCTGACATTTTTGCCATCTGATATAATTTGGGATTGTGCTCCAAAAGCTTTTTTTCGTCAGAAGCAGGAACCTTATCTCCTCTTGCTATCCTTCTTGCAATCGCCATGAGCTTTGCCAAATCCACATTCGCCTTTTCCTGTGCCTTTGAGCTTTCCTTAATTTGTTCCATTTGTTCATAAAACATATCTTTGGCTTTATTCGATATTTCTAAAATATCCTTTTGTTTATCCGGAGAAGGGCGTTTTTCATTTGCCTTATCCGGTATATCCGCTGCCTGAAGGCTTTTATTGTGTATATCCCGAAGTTTTACTTCGCTCTCATTTGATATCCTCATTTTACCCTCCATCTGCCGCTTCAGCGGCATATAAATACTGAGCGAAAAGCACCCTCTGTGCTTTTTGCCGGTTGAAAATCTTTTTCTTTTCAACCTACCCTCCATCCTCTCATAAATACATGAATCCACACTGCCATCTGTAATTAATATCGGATAAACAGGCGCATTTGTTAAGGGTATTTGAGGAATATACGTATTTTAGCTATTCAGTCTCTTTTTTACCGCTCTCCAGTCCGGAAGATACGTATCCATATATCCTTTAAAAACTGCATTATGGCTATGCTCCAGCAGATGTACAAGCTCATGCACTACAACATACTCGAGACATTCCACAGGCTTCCTGGCTAACTGCAAATTAATAGCGATACATTTATCCCTGGTATTGCATGTACCCCACCTGCTTTTCATGTTTCTTACTTTTATCTCTTCTGACTTTACACCGATGACAGCCTCCCATTTTTCTACCAGCTTCGGAAGTGTTTTTTTTAGCTGATTCCTGTACCATTCATTCAGAATTTTCTCCCGCTGTTTACCCGTACTGTCTTTATCCGCTGTCAGCACCAGTCTATTATCTGTAATCGATACCTTGGCCCTATGATGATAATTTATCTCTAAATAATATGGTATCCCCCATACATAATGGATTTCACCGGCTGCATACTCCGATTCTGCCTGGATAATCCGATTTTTAAATTTATCCAGTTGCTTTTCAATCCAATCTATCCTTCCGGCGGCAAATTTTATAATTGCCTCATCCTTCATTCTTAATGGTGCGGAGATACTGACCTTTCCGTCATGACCGGATACTTTAAGATACATGTTTTTTATATTCTTTTTATTTATTTCGATTTCTATGTTTGAAACCACCATCTTCTTAGCCATCCTATTCCCTTATTCCTTTTTTACACAGATTATACTCACGCTGCACTTATCCATGTTAAT
>JAEZXP010000089.1 GCA_023419655.1 Bacillota bacterium
TCCATATGGTGATAGCCGTCTGAAAATGGTATGACCTTATTTATCTCCATCAAAAAATCCCTGACAACATCCGGATCGGCATTTTCATTAATGGTATCTGCCGCTGTTGTATGGGGGATAAATACAACACATATTCCTTCACTTACCTCGCTTATATTTACCGCTTCCTGAACCTGCCTGGTGATATCAATCATCGCCGTCGTCTGAGGTGTTCTAACACCAAAGTTATATATTTTTCCCACAGTATATTCTATCCTTTCTTTTTCCACGTTCACTTGATTTTATTATAAACAAGCAGTACACAAAATACAAGCACTAAAGAAGCCTCAGCATTTGGCAAGGGGCTATCTGTCTCTTACATTCTTCTTCCTCATCATCAGCGAGGACAAAATTAAAAATATAACTCCGCTGCCAAACATGAGTGCAAACTGCATCCACGGCGTAAATACGGTTTCCCCAAGCTTTAAGGTTATGCCTGTCGCTTCGCCATACTGTGCAATTGCCTCCTTCGGCAAGCCTGCAAAGGCAGTCTGCAATGCATTCTCCGTAAATATCTTGCGAATCCATGCACTTCCCTGGGTCATAGGAACAAATACAAGTCCTTTTCTTACAACATCCGGCATTAATCCTATCGGTATATACATCCCTGTAACAAATCCGGAAAGAACATGTACGAAGTTGGCGATACCGTTAAAAGCACTTCTGGTTCTTGCAAAGCTCGTTATAAAGAATAAAAAGGCCGTCGTCGAAAAGGCGTTTAACAGAATCAGTCCCAATACTTTCATTGCCAGGATAGCCGACATCACCATTCCGCCGGTCAGTACCAAAACCACCTCCGATATGACCACCGTGATGATACCGAATATTACACTCAGGCAAATTGCCGAAACCATGTATCCGGATACCAGCACCAGCCGTGAAACCGGGGCGACATAATAGCCTGCCAGCTTTCCTGTTTCCTCATCCCAGCTCATCATGCTAAGCATTCCCATCGATGCGGATATCCCGTTAACAATTGTGATGCCTGCGATGATTAAAGAAAGGACCAGGGTCCGTGTATTCACGTCATCAAGGGCAGGATTTCGTATGCCCGGTATAAGAAATTCATCGGGTATAAACGTTCCCTGCATGGATTTATCCACATCGTACAGGATTCCCTTAACCATATCCATGTTGATATCACCAAGAAAAAGAAGCATCAGCAATATAATTATTATCATCGACATAAAGGTATAAAAGACATTCTCCTTGTCCTTACAATAAACCAGTAGATTCCTTTTTATAATTGCACCCAATGCCTTCATATCGCTTCCTCCAGCTGCTTTCCCGTTATATTCAGGAATGCATCGTCCATCGTTCCCTGAACCACCTCAAAGGAGCTCATATACGGAGTAAGCTCATTCAGTACCGATATGGCCGACATCGTATCCTTGATTGTTATCGTAATATGGTTACTTTTCTCCTTGCAGGGCATCTGATATTTCTCTGCTATCGCTGTGACCTTCTCATAGCTGTCTGAAAACACGCGAATTCTGTCCGATGCATACCGTTCCTTTAACTGCGCCGGTGTGGCATAGGCGGCAATCTTCCCCCCGTCAATAACGGCTATATTCTGGGCTCTTGCAGCCTCCTCCATGTAGTGGGTCGTTAAAAATATCGTCATCTTATGCTCCTTGCGAAGCCGCTCCACACTCCTCCAAACCATCCGTCTGGTCTGGGGGTCAAGGCCTGTGGTAGGCTCATCAAGGAATAGTATCTCCGGTTGATTCATAATTGCCCGGGCTATTTCACAGCGCCGTTTCTGCCCTCCTGATAGCTTGCGGTATTGTCTGTTTAATACATCTCCTATATCAAGGGTTTCACATACCATATCCAGGTTCTTTTTTACTATTCCTGCATTCTTCTCATAGAGATACGCCCTGCTAATCAGGTTCTGCTTTACCGTAAGCTTGCTGTCCAGCGTATTATGCTGAAAGACAACCCCAAGCTTTCTTCGGATGGCGTTGTTATCCTGACCCAGTTCATATCCGCATATATTCACCCTTCCCTTATCCGGCGCATACGATGTACACAGCATATTAATCGTCGTGGATTTACCCGCTCCGTTAACACCAAGATATCCGAACAGCTCTCCTCTTTTTACCGTAAAGCTGATATCATCCACCGCCTTCACATTATCAAAATGCTTGGAAAGGTGTTCAATCCTTATAATATCATCCATTCATCCCTACCCCCGCAATGCTAATTTTTATCATTATTACTATATAGGAACTGCGTTTAAAAAGCAAATGCAAATTACATACAAGGTATAAATATTGATTCTCACCAGATGTATTTTCTGATATAATATCCACGATAAGCGGATTCGCTATAATAAAACATACATAAAAATCCAAATACAAAAAGGGGGGGTTAGAAGAATGTCTAACATGAATCGCAGTAAAAAATCAGCTGCTAAAATTATACTTATCGTTGCCGGAGCCGTATTGATTTTGATTGCCGCAGGAATAACCGGTTATTTGCTGTATCAAAAGCATAGCGTAAAGCCGGAAGATAAAATTACGGATAATTCAGATGACGGGCAGTCAGAGCCTATCGAAAGAGAAGGAAGCGAAGAACAGGATATAAACGATAAACCGGAAGAAATCGTAAAGCAGGAAGAGATGGGCGAGCAGACTTCCGTAGATGCAGAGGATTTTACAACCTCTACCTATGAGCAGACCTATATGGAGCAGGATAAGGAAATTTTGACTGTCTCTATCGAATTGCCGGTACTTACCGGTGAAAATCCTGCTTATGAGGCCATTAATCAAGTATTTGAAGATGCAAAAGAAAAGTATATAAAGTCAACCGAGCAAATGGAGGATTACGCCAGGGAGGAATCGTCTCAGGAATATTTTCTTCCCCACTCTTTTGGTGTAGGCTATTCTGTGGCATACAATAATAATAAAATTCTATGTATTGTATTAGACGGATATACCTATTCCGGAGGGGCCCACGGGTATCCGTTAAAAGATGTATATACCTTTAATCTGTCGTCCGGATTGCAGCAAAAGCTCAGCTATCTGATTTTAGCTGATACGAAGCTTTTCTCATCCCTGATAACCGATGAATTCGAGAGGATGTATGATGAAGCTCCCGAGGAGTATTGGGAAGATGCTCCCGATATTGTAAAAATCGACTCCCTTGATTTAGATAATTTGAATTATTATTTAACCGAAGACAGTATCTGTATATACTACTTCCCTTATGAGCTGGGCAGCTATGCCAGGGGATTTGTAGAGATTGTTATACCTTATGAAGGCAATGAATGGATGTTCCGTTTTCTGAAATAAACGATACTGCCTTGACAAAAAACTTTGAATTGTGTTATATTTACCACCGATAGCATAAAGGGCGGACCAAAAACCTAAATAAGAAAGGACATAGATAACAAAGATGAATCCTATCGTTACAATTGAAATGCAAAGCGGAGATATTATCAAGCTGGAGCTATATCCTGAGATTGCTCCCAATACTGTTAATAATTTTATTTCTTTGATTAACAAAGGCTTCTATAATGGATTGATATTCCATAGGGTCATCCGTGGATTTATGATCCAGGGCGGAGATCCGGACGGAAATGGTACCGGCGGACCGGGATATTCAATCAAGGGTGAATTTACCTACAACAATTTCGATAACAAGCTAAAGCACCACGCAGGTGTTATCTCCATGGCAAGATCCCAACGGCCTGATTCGGCAGGCTCCCAATTCTTCATTATGCATAAGGACTCTCCTCATCTGGACGGCTCCTATGCTGCATTTGGAAAGGTAACCGAGGGCATGGATGTGGTTAATAAAATTGCCGATACGAAGACCGATTATTCCGACATGCCTCTTGAGCCTCAGGTAATGAAATCTGTAACCGTAGATACTTTCGATACAGAATATCCTGAACCGGAGAAATGCTAATTATACTTATTGTTCAATAGACAAATAACGGCTTAATATATCATGAATGAAGCGGATTCGTCCATGACAATATTAAAAAGCAGTAGAACGTATGGATTCCAATCTCTAAGAATCACATGTGCTCTACTGCTTTATTTATTTAATTTGCATTTTTCCATGCCTTTTTAAGGTCTTCCCGCATATCAATAACCGCCTGTCTTGAGGCATCCGCATAGGCAGCTTCCGTATACTTTTCATATTGCGGCAGCTTATAGGCCGCAATAATACCTCTGGAGGAATTCACAATTGCACCCAGACCATCCTTGTTGAAGTAATGTTTGAGGTCCTCTGCCTTGCCTCCCTGGGCACCGTAACCCGGTACCAGTATAAAGGTTCTGGGCATAAGCTTTCTAAGCTCCTTCCCAGTCTCCGGATAGGTTGCACCTACTACCGCACCGATGTAGCTGTACTCAGAGTCCATGAACAGCTCTCCCCACTCTGCAACCTTCTTACCCACCAGTTCATATAACGGCCGGCCGTCAATCAGCTGGTCCTGAAACTCTCCGCTGGATGGATTGGAAGTCTTTACAAGAATAAATAATCCCTTCTTTTCCTCCTTGCATACATCGATAAACGGTAAAATTCCGTCCGAGCCCAGATAAGGGTTAACCGTGATAAAGTCCTCCTGAAAGCCTCTGTATTCCTTTCCTCCTATGGTGACCTTACCAAGATGGCCGGTTGCATAGGCTGCGGAGGTTGAACCGATATCTCCCCGTTTAACATCTCCGATAACAATCAGACCTTTTTCCTTTGCGTAGTCCAGCGTTTTTGCATACACTCTCAAGCCCTCGATTCCAAATTGCTCATACATCGCAACCTGAGGCTTAACTGCCGGAACCAAATCATATACGGCATCAATAATTCCTTTATTATAGAGCCAGATTGCCTCTGTGGCGCCTTCAATATTCTCTCCCCTGCTCTTATACCCTTCCTCAATAAGATGCTTTGGAACGTAAGATAACATGGGGTCAAGACCGACCACGATGGGTGCTTCCAGCCTCTGAATTTTCTGTGTCAATTGATTCATCATATCCATACCCTGCCTTCCTTTTGTGTAGAATCACCGGATGGTACATACTCATATTTTACTTCTCCTGATACCAAAGTGTATACTACTCTTCCATATACACGTCTGCCATGGAAGGGTGTATTCATTCCCTTTGAAAAGAATTTATTCCTGTCTATACGATATTCCTCATCCGGGTCCATAATCGTTATATCCGCCACCTTGCCCTCGCCGATACATCCCCGGTCAATTCCAAGAATTCTTGACGGATTCAGGCTCATCTTTTCAACCATCTGCCGGATGCTGAGAATACCGGTTCTTACCAGCTGTGTATAGGTTAAGGCGGCGGCTGTCTCAAGGCCGACGATTCCAAAGGGCGCATTTCTCATCGAGCCGCTCTTCTCACTGACTGAATGGGGCGCATGGTCCGTTGCAATTACATCCAGGACATCATTTTTAAGGGCATCTATAATGGCCTCCCTATCTTCCGGACTTCGAAGGGGCGGGTTCATCTTATAATCCGGATTATCTCCCGGTATGTCCATATCCGATAAGGTAAAGTAATGGGGGCAGGTTTCCCCCGTCACCTTCTGCCCTCTTTTCTTGGCAAAATCAAGTATTTTGGTGCTGTCCTTTGTAGAGCAGTGGCACAGATGCAGCCTTGCTCCGGTTTCTTTCGCCAAGATAATATCTCTGGCAGTAATAATATCTTCCACCGCATTGCGAATACCCGGCAGTCCCAGCTCTTTGGCTTTCTCACCGGCATTCATCACCCCATCTGCCACAAGCGCTTTATCCTCACAATGGGCAAAGACCAATATATTCAGCCGGGCGGCCTCCTCCATGGCTTTCGCATACAGAGCCGTATCCATGACAGACTTTCCGTCCTCACTTATTCCAACCGCGCCTGCCTGAATCAACCCGGGTATATCCGTAAGCTCTTTTCCTTCCTGATTCATTGTAATTGCTCCGATTGGATGCACATTAACCAGACCATGTTTTGCCGCCTGGTCGAGGACATATCGGATGGTATCCGGTGTATCCAGGGCAGGCTTCGTATTGGGCATGGCACACACGGTGGTAAATCCCCCTGCTGCCGCTGCTCTGGAGCCGGTCCGTATATCTTCCTTGTATTCATATCCCGGTTCCCTAAGATGGACATGAAGGTCAACGAATCCCGGCATAACATATTTTCCTGACGCATCAATTACTTTGTCAGCTTTGATATTCATGTTATCAATATCCTGCCTGGACCCTACTTTCAGAATACACCCATCCTTAATTAAAACATCATAATTTCCTTCCAAATCCGAGCCCGGGTCAATTACATAGCCATTCTTAATAGAAGTAACCAATCTTTCCTCTCCTTTCGGGTATTTATCCTGGCATACCAAAGACTTTGTTTAATTCTGTCCTGCCAGATAATTAATAAACTGCTGTGCCGTTCGTCCTGATAAGCCTCCATGATATAACTCCCATTTTCTGGCTTGCGCACAAAGCTCTTCCTCCGAAAAATTCGTTATGCCATTTCTGCGGGCCAGCTGCTTTACGATTTCCAGATACTCCTTATGAGACGGAGATGAGAAATTAATTGTAATCCCAAAGCGTTCCACCAGTGATAGCTTCTCCTCCATCGTATCTGAGCGGTGGACATCTCCGTCCGTCTCCATGTCGGACCTGTCATTCCATGTTTCCCGTATCAGATGCCTGCGGTTGGATGTGGCATATATCAGCACATTATCCGGCTTATTCTCCAGGCCTCCCTCTATCACCGCTTTAAGGTATTTGTATTCGATTTCAAATTCCTCAAAGGACAAATCATCCATATAGATGATAAATTTATAATTTCTATTTTTAATCAGGGATATGACGGTGGACAGGTTCTCAAACTGATGCTTATAAATCTCAACGATTCGAAGCCCCTGGTCGTAATATTCATTAAGAATTGCCTTTACCGAGGTGGATTTACCGGTGCCGCTGTCCCCAAACAGCAGGACATTGTTGGCCTTTCTTCCTTCTATAAATGCCCTTGTATTGTCTACCAGCTGTTTCTTTTGCAGTTCATAGCCTACCAAATCAGACAGTCTTACCTCCAGCGTATTGGTAATCGGGATAAGCTGAAGCTTCTCCTGCTCCTTCGCCAGACGAAACGCCTTATTCAGTCCGAATTCACCCACACCGTAATTCTTATAAAAATCGGTGACAATCGTAAAGATTTCCTCCTCATCCCCGGCAGAAGCAATCTGGGTACTGAGCAGCCGGACCTTTTCACTGACGTTCTTATTGTATCGTCCGCTGCTTTTTTCGATGGCCTTATAATTGGTTATTACCGAAAAGCAGTTCATTCCAAGTACATTTTCCAGGGAGCTGAAATCATAATCGAATAGTTCTTTAAATATTTTAAAATCTGCCTTTGCAAATATATTAACCGTACCCTCTCTGGCACCGGATTTCTCACAGGTAATACTAAAAGGATTCTCCATGCTCACCAGCAAATATGCCAGATAATTCTGCCACAGATTATCATTAAAGCCATTGACGGTAGCAACATCCAACAGCTCATTCATAAGGGTGTATATCTCTGAGATTATCGTTTCTTTCTCTATATCATCCAACTTCTCATGCTTTAACAGATACTCCAATTTCTTGATGGTCTCCGCCAGCTTAACCAAAATACTGTCCTTATCCAGCTTCTTATATACTACTAATTTTGAAATCAGCCGATACATTTTTTCCTCCTGTGTCTATCTGTTTTATTTAAAGCGAGGACCAACCTCCTTATTATTTTGGTCGGATACCTCGCTTTGGGTTTAGAATGAATTACATGCGGTCAGGGGCCTCAAATCCCAATAAATGAATACAGGTCAGCAGGATGTCCTGTACCAGTGTAATCATCAGAATCAGGGATGCCTGCCTTTCCTCACTGTTGTTCTCGGATATAATCTTTGTATCATGATAAAAGCTGCTGAATTTGTCTGCTAAATCATATATATACTGACATATCCGGTGGGGAGCCTGCTCTTCATAAGCCGCCTGCATCATATCACTAAATCTTGTGATTTGAAGCATCAAATCCTGGTCAACCGGTGTGGAGGCCGGAAGTATCTTCATCTTGGGGTTAATCGTCTGGCCTGCTGCCCTGAACTTTTCAAGGATGGATTTAATCCTTACAATCGTATAGAGAATATATGGTCCGGTATTCCCTTCAAAAGAAGTAAACCGTTCCAGGTCAAAGATATAATCCTTGGACGCCTGATTTGATAAATCTCCGTATTTCAGTGCGGCAAGTCCAACCTTCGAGGCAATATCTCTGGCCTCTTCCTCATCCATGCTGCGGTTCTCCATGATTTTACGATACACCTCATCGGTTACCAGCTGAATCAGGTATTCCAGGCGAAGAACGCCACCGTCTCTTGTCTTAAAGGGCTTGCCGTCTTTCCCGTTCATGGTGCCAAAGCCTATAAACTGGAGCTTTGTATCCTCCTTTACCAGCTTTGTCTTCCTTGCACAGCGAAAAATCACGTCAAAATACAAGTCCTGTCTTTTATCTGTAATATAAATGATATGGTCCGGATTAAAAAGCTTCATTCTTTCCACGATGGTTGCAAGGTCCGTCGTATGATACAAGGTGGCGCCATCCGATTTTAAAATCATGCAGGGCGGTATCTCCTTGGTATCCGTCTCTTCCTTAACATCGACTACCAATGCACCGTCACTGATTCTTGCATAGCCATTCTTCTTCAGATAATCCACCATATCCTGTATATAAGGCTGTGCATCACTTTCCTTCTTCCACAGCTCAAAGGATACATCCAGATTGTCATAAATCTTTTTCAAATCCTCTACGGATACCTCCTGCATATGGTTCCACAGTGCCATATAGCCTCTGTGACCATTTTGCATCAGATAGGTAATATGCTTTGCCTCGTCACGAAACTCAGGGTTCTCCTTGGAATAGACACTGGCTGCGGGATAGATGTCTTCCAGCTCGGATATGGTAAAGGGTGCCTCCTTGGGGTATTCTCCCTGATAGCTTTCATCAAAATAGATTAAATCCGGTTTTCTTCTCTTTAGCTCTGCTATAACCAATCCCATCGGTGTGCCCCAATCACCCAGATGCACATCTCCGATTGCCTCATTTCCCATAAACCGGTAGATGCGTTTTAAGCTCTCCCCTATAATGGCCGAACGCATATGTCCCACATGAAGGGGCTTTGCAATATTGGGACCGCCATAATCAATCATTATTTTTTTGGGATTGGCTTCCTTCTCACACCCAAAGTCCCTGTCTTTTCGCATATCATTGATATACTCAGCCAGAAACTCATCACTCAGGGTTATATTTATAAAGCCCGGCATAATGGCCGCCGCCTCTTTTATACGGCTGTTTCCCTGCAGAGCTTCGACAACATCCTGTGCAATTGCAATCGGTGCTTTTTTGTATGCTTTAGCCGCTGCCATCGCCCCGTTGCACTGATACTGGCAAAGGTCCGGTCTGTTTGACAAGGTCACTGCTCCGTATTTTTCTTCATATCCCTTTAATACGAAAGCTTGCTTAATATCTTCCGATATTAAATCGACTATTTTCTTCATTGATTACCTCCAACGTCTCTTAACTTATTCAATACTTTAACATAGGCTGTCCGAAATGTCATCTAATATTTGCAGAAGGAAGCCTATCCTTTCCATGAATAATTATATCAATTTATGCAGCATTCAATAATCCCTGATAAGTTAAAACACTAAATTTTAAGGCTTAGCATCCCAGTATTTGTTATATATAGCCATTGATAAATATTTTTTTCACAAAAGGACGAATAATTTTTAAATAAATGCTGTCATTTTTTATAGTTTTGTTGTATATTATACATATATGTGTTTTTCATATAAAATGGGAGAAAAGTTATATTATACAATTTTCAAGAAAAGCGTTATTAGGGCAGACTTACAGAAACGAAAGGAGAAACATCATGTTCGGGCTTTACTTTGGGGAGTACTTATTAGAAAAGAATAAAATTTCTCATTCGCAATTAGAAGATATCTTGATACAGCAGCAAACCTCCCGCGCTAAGTTAGGGTTAATTGCTGTTGCTGAGAAATTACTGACTGCCAAACAGGCTGATGAACTGAATGAACTTCAAAAACAAAACGATCGCCGGTTTGGCGATTTGGCAACTGAAAAAGGGTATTTACTTGCTGAAGAAGTAAATTATTTGCTTAACCTTCAAGGAAATCCTTATCTGAAATTTATTCAGGTTCTCACGGAGAACAATCTTCTGTCAATCAACGAGATTGAAGCATTGCTTGAGGATTTTAAGAAAGATTATGGTTTTTCTGACACCGAATTGGATGCTCTGAAGTCCGGTGATATAGACCGGATTATTCCGGTATTTGTGGATATTAACATTCCTTTCGCAGGTGAATGTATCACACTGGCCATACGAAATATTATCCGGTTTATCAATAACAATATTAAACTTAAAAAGGCATACACCGTAAAAGAATATCCCGTATCTTCCATTGCATTTCAACAGCTTGTCGGAAATCAAGAGCTATTTGTCGGTTTAGCAGGTACGGATGAAGCCCTTTTATGCATTGCCAGTCCTTTTGCCAAAGAAGATTTTGACAGCATGGATGAGGATGCCTTTGATTCTGTCTGTGAATTCATCAACTGCAGCAACGGATTATATGCGTCCAAGCTAAGTATAGAGGATATACATATTGATATGACACCTCCTCAGTTCAATCAAAATAAGACCCTGGTGTCTGATGGTGATATATATGTGGTTCCTGTCATAATTGAGGGAAAGCAATCCGACTTATTGGTCGTGGTTAACCATGAGGTTGAAATAAAATAGGAGGGAATAGATATGGCAAAGATTCTTATAGTTGACGATTCAAGGACTTCAAGAAAAATTCTGAGAAGTATTCTTACGGATAATGGTCATGAAATTATCGGAGAAGCCGTAAACGGACAGGATGCAATCGAAAAATTCACCGAGCTGCAGCCGGATATTACTACAATGGATATTACCATGCCGGTGATGGATGGCCTGGCCGCATTGAAGGAAATTATGAATATAGATAAGAATGCAAGGGTTGTTATGGTAACGGCAGCCGGCCAAAAGACCAAGATGGTTGATGCCGTTAAATACGGTGCCGTTGAATTTTTAACAAAGCCCTTCGAAACAACACAGATTGTAGAAATCATTCAGAAGGTTTTAAATCCATGATTTTATATCGTATAGCAATACGAGGCTGCCCGGACAATTCCCAGGCAGCCTCGTTTATCATTTTGTCTGTTTTGTTATTCACTGCGCTGCCGTCCCAACGCCGCCGCTTAACCCTACTCCTTAACCGGCATGATGATTGCGGCAACAATGTATGCCAGCACACCAAATCCTGTAATTCCGAATAAAACCCATAATAAGCGGACTACGGTAGGGTCCATATTGAGGTACTCTCCGACACCCTGGCAAACACCGCAAATCATCCTGTTTCTCATTGAACGATATAGCTTCTTTGGCTCCATACAACCTCTCCTTTCAACTCTTACGCTTTGACTTTTTTTATTATTTCCTGAAATCCATCGAGATATTTCCTACATCAACCTTTAATCCGAAACTTCCCTTACTAATATTACCGTTCCTTCTTATATTTTTATTGTGATAGGATTTATTATTAATTATAACATTTCCAATATCAGAATCAATATCAAAGGAATAAAAATCCATACTATCTTCAAGCTTTAATGTCACCTTGCCCACATCACAATAAACATCATTGTCTCCGGTTACGATTCCTTCCATCCATACAGAGCCGACATTGCATTCCACTGTTATGTTACGAATATCGACCTCCTCCAATTTAATCTGGCCTGCACTTACAAAATAACTGGATTTTTCCGATATCACAAGTCCGTCAATCTCCAGTGAGCCGGCATCCACCGAAAAGCTTGCCGTATCCGCACTAAGATTATCCGCCTTTATCTTTCCGGCACCTATTGAAATCTTAATATCATCTGCATGAAATCCCCTGGGAACAGTAATCGCTATCTTTGGGGCTTTAAATCTTCCCATACCAATTGAAATAGGAATATTAAAGCCAAACAGACTAAACGTATCACTGATGTTATGAAGCTTATTGCTGACAATCCACACGTCACCGGACATATAAGAGCTAAAATCGTCCTCATTGTATAGATTCTCTGCTTCAACACGAAACTCATCTCCCTGGATTATGGTTAATTCACCAACATCCATTCGTATATCCAGCCCTTTCACATTCTCTGCACTGTCTGCCGCGGAATAGGCAGGCGTATCTCTTAACGTCGTTCTCCTTCCCGCTGCAACAAATAAAACTCCCATTCCTAAACCAATCGATATTAATGCTATACTTAAGCAAACTCTTGTAAATGCCTTCATACGCTCACACTCCTATTCTTAAACGGAAGTCTGCAGATATATACGACTCCTCTGACAACTGCGGGAAGTACCGTCTTACACAGCCAGGCACTCAGCATGACAAATAATATGCCCAGGCCCATTACAATCAATCCGCTGCCGAAAAGACTTAATCCCAGCACAGGCAATCCCATCCTTACCAGTCCGAAAACCATCAATGCGATTCCCACCGGCACCATCACAATGCCCGCTATACCAAATCCGAATAGCAATGCAAAGACTACGGCAATGATTGCCACAACAACGCCAAATACGGAGAATACAAGAGGAATTCCTACGGGCAGTGCAAATATACAAATCAATATAATCAAAATAATATTGGTGCTATTTTTGCTCCCAGCATCCTTTTTATTATAATTGCCTCCTTCTTCTCCGGTGCGTTCCTTCTGTTCCCCTTCAGCGGGTCTGATTACCTCAAATTTCTTTTCTTCATAGATTGTATCCTCGTATCCCTTTTCCGTAAAGAAGCCCCTGTCCTGACGATTGCCTCCCTCGGACTGAAGGTCTGCTTTAATGATAGCGGCAACCCTTTCCGGCGTTCCAAGCTCACTGATAATTTTATCCTCATTCTCCGCTCCCGCATCATCAAAATAATCATTATAATATTTTAAAGCTTCAATTCGCTCCTCGAAAGGGATGGTTGACAGCAATCCTTCCAGCTCTCTCATAAAATCAAACCTTGACATCTATTTCACTCCTTCAAAAATATTATTTATTTTCTTATAATAGATGATCCATTCACCCAAATATAATCTTAGCTGTGCCATCCCCGTGTCTGTGATTTTATAGTATCTTCGATTACGGCCCGCAAATTCCATGTCATATGTCTCCAGGCATCCATCCTTTTGCAGCCTTCTCAGCACAGGGTATAAGGTTGATTCTGAAACCTCAATTGCCGTTCGGACCTCTTGCGTCAGGTTATATCCATAAGTCCCTTCCGGTTCCTTAGAAACTATAGCCAGCACAATCGCATCCAGCAATGCCGAACCGGTATTAAATACCATTTCATCCACTCCCTTCACTTCATCCATCGAATTCTAATCTCTTTTATAATATTATAGGAATGAAAGCATATTCCTATAATCAAGATTGACGGTGCAAAACCTGCACCTTTTATCGAAAGTTATTTCATAACTTCCGATAAGCTATATTATATCTTTACTAATACTATATACCATATAATATTATATGTCAATAAATTATTTCCGATTCTATAAAAATAAAAATGACGGGGATTTTACTTACAGGATGAACTTTAAAAAAGCACGATACCTTTTCACCTGTGTATGTGAGGTATCGTGCTTTGATTATCGCCGCGGCCTTAGCGGTTTATGTAACTTACTACTCTGTATGGTGTTCTGTAATTATACCTTTTTATTGTTATTCCCTCTCTCCTGCTGGCCGCTCCTATTACCTTGCCATTGCCTATATACATTGCTACATGGTTGACAACGCCGTTCTTTCTATAGAATATAAGGTCCCCGGGCTGAATATTGTCCATGGACACCCGTCTTCCTCCGTTTGCCTGTTCACGGGAGGTTCTGGGGATATAGATACCAAAATTCTTTAATACAGACTGCGTGAAGCCGGAACAGTCAGCCCCTCTTGTCAGGCTGGTACCGCCCCATACATACGGATTCCCATCAAATCTCAGGGCATAGTTTATTATATTCTGTCTTAGGGATGAAGAGGTGCTTCCTCCCTGCTGCTCTTTTCTTTCTGCCTCAAGCTTTAGCAGCTCCTGCTCCTCCTGGATGGAAACAGCCATCTTAAAATCTTCTTTAATGTCCACATAATCCGCCGATACATATCCTGTTTTGTCTGCGACAGATATCTTTACCCAACTTTCGTCCTCTTCTATTACTTCAAGGACATATCCTTTGGGAACCAAGGTCACTACCGAGGAATTTGTACCTGCATTTGCCCTGACATTAAGAGCATTGGCATTTACCGTAGCAAGCTTCGTCTTTGCCTGCTCCGCAAACTCATATACCTCACTTCCGGTAAACAAATAATCTGACATTATGTACCCTGTTACATTTCCCGACTGAATCTTAACCCAGTCTCCTTCTTGCTCAAGAATTGTAGCAGCACCATTGCTATACAGCTTTCCCACCACATTGCTGGTAATATCTGCCTGGCTTCTTATATTAACGTAATTCGCAACATTTGCTATTGCCAAATCCTGATATTCTTTGATAGGATTAAGAATATCACCGATTTCCTGCGGATTGATACTGACATCATCCAATAAAGCTGCTATACCTGCAATAGGCTGACCTGCCGCATATGTAGTCTTCGTTCCTCCCATAAATGCTAATGAACCTACCAGACAGTACGCTGCAATCCTTCGTATCCTTCTTATCATATATAGCCTCCGTTGTAGTTGTAATTATTCGTTATTGCGGAACCAATAATTACGAAATTATTAAATTTGTTACAAAAGTATTATACAACATGTTGAGGCAAAATACTTCTGGAACTTGTTGTATTATAAGGATATAAATGGTATACATAAGGTTAACGGTATTCATTTCGCTTAAAATATGATATACTGATAAACAAATTCGCATATATCGGTAACATGGAGGATTAATATGGCGTTAGATGGAATTGTAATTGCAAATATTGTGCATGAATTAAAATATACCCTATCCGGAGGGAGAATCAATAAGATTGCCCAACCGGAAAAGGATGAGCTGTTAATAACCATAAAGGGACAGAATCGAGGTGTCTATAAGCTATTTCTTTCAGCAGGAGCGGGTATGCCGTTGATTTATCTGACCGAGAGTACGAAGGCCAATCCCATGACTGCCCCGAACTTCTGCATGCTGCTTCGTAAGCATCTTAACAGCAGTAAAATCCTTGACATTACACAACCCGGCCTGGAGCGGGTTGTATCCATTAAGATTGAGCATATGGATGAGCTCGGCGATTTGAAAATCAAGTATCTAATCATTGAGCTGATGGGCAAGCACAGCAACATCATATTCTGCGATGATTCGATGAATATCATTGACAGCATTAAGCGTGTTAACCAATTTATGAGTTCCGTTCGTGAGGTTCTGCCCGGCAGAGAATATTTTATACCGGAGACAACAAACAAGCTGAACCCGCTTACCATCGACTACCCTGTATTCAAATCAGACATTTTAAACAAATCACAGTCCATTGGCAAGGCTGTCTATACCAGTCTTACGGGTATCAGTCCTTTAATCGCCAATGAAATCTGTTACAGGGCCTCCATTGATTCCGGAGAATCCACCTCTGTTCTTAATGAGGATACGGGCCTCCATCTATACAGGAATTTTGAACGGGTTATCCAACTGGTTAAGGATAATCAGTTTTCTCCCCATATCGTTATGGATGAGCGGGGACCCATTGAATTTTCCAGTATTCCTCTTACCTGCTATTCGGATACCGCCTGTGAAATCAAAAGCCTGCCGTCCGCCTCAGCTATGCTGGAGACCTATTATGCATCCAAGAATGCTCTGTCAAGGATGCAGCAAAAATCTGCTGACCTTCGTAAGCTGGTAGCCAACGCTATCGAGCGTTCTGCCAAAAAATACGATTTGCAATTGAAGCAGCTTCAGGACACAGAAAAACGAGATAAATATAAGGTATACGGAGAGCTGATAACGGCATACGGCTATGGTTTAGAACAGGGCCAGAAGGAACTGGCTGCTTTAAATTACTATAACAATGAAGAAATCCTTATTCCTTTAGACCCTGCCTTAACACCGATGGAAAATGCCAAACGGTATTTTGAAAAATACAATAAACAAAAGCGGACCTACGAGGCTCTGACTTCTTTAATTCAAGAAACGAAGGATGAGATTACCCATCTGGAGTCCATCCGGGCCGCTCTGGAAATCGCCGCAGATGTCAATGACCTGGCCGAATTGAAGCATGAGCTTATGGAATACGGGTATATCAAGAAGAAATTCAACATCAAAAAATCCGGTTCCAGAGACGGGGGAGGAAAAAGTACAAAAAGCAAGCCCTTTCATTATATTTCCTCTGACGGATACCATATCTATGTGGGAAAGAACAATTATCAGAATGAAGAGCTGACCTTTAAGCTGGCTGACGGTGCCGACTGGTGGTTCCATGCCAAGAACCTGCCAGGCTCCCATGTAATCGTGAAATCCGGCATGGATGAGCTTCCGGACAGAACCTTCGAGGAGGCTTCCCGGCTTGCTGCTTATTACAGCGGGGCTAAGAATATGGATAAGGTTGAGATTGACTATACCCAGCGAAAGAATATCAAAAAACCGAACGGCTCAAAGCCGGGCTTCGTTATATATAGCACCAACTATTCCATGATAGCCGATACGGATATATCCGATATTAAAGAAGTTATATAGATAGCAAAGGAGGCTTGCCATATGATTACGGCTGATTTTCATGTTCATTCTGATTTCTCCAGTGACGGAAAAGCGTCCATGGAGGATATGATACTTCAGGGTATTAAGCTGGGGCTTAAAACCCTGTGCTTTACAGACCATCTGGACTATGACTACCCTAAGATATATACTTATTCCTTTGACTTGGATATTGATAAATATCTGGAGCAGCTGCAACTTATGCGGGACAAATACAAATCACAGATTGAGATTCTTTCGGGAATTGAGCTGGGTATGCAACCCCATATTACAGCGCATCTGGATACGATTGTTAAGAAATATCCCTTTGATTTTGTGATTGGCTCCGTCCATGTGGTCGATTATATGGACATGTATTATCCGCAGTATTGGGAAGGAAGGACCGAGGAAGAAGGAATACGAAGGTACTTTCATGCTGTCAGGGAAGGCTGCAAAAGCTTTCACGGCTTTCATATATGCGGCCATATTGATTATATCGTCCGGTATGCTCCAAGCAGCAAGATACAGTATAACGGCTATTCCCATACGGATTATGCCGATATTCTGGACGAGATATTAAAGACGATTATAGCACACGGAAAAGGAATTGAGCTGAATACCTCGGGATACAAATACGGCCTTGGGCATCCTCATCCCAAGACCGAGATTATAAAACGTTATAAGGAGCTTGGCGGTGAAATCATCACCATCGGCTCCGATGCCCATCTACCGGAACATCTATGCTATGATTTTGACCGTGCCAAAGAGGTTCTTAAAAGTATCGGCTATCACTATCATACCCTATTCAGAGAGGGCAAGCCCCACATGGTAAAGCTGTAAAGTACTTTAAAATTAATTTCTTTTACCCAGAATCGTGCCGCCGCCGGCAATATAATCGTCCTTATAGAACACCGCCGCCTGGCCGGGGGTTACTGCCCTCTGGGGCTCATCAAAGATACACAGGATTTCATCCGCTGCCGTCCTTTTAATGGTGCATCCGGCACCCTTATGACTGTAGCGGATTTTTGCATGTACCTCCATCTCTCCCTCTAAATCCTCTATACCCATGAAATTCAAATTATCGATATAGAAGCGGTCGGTAAATACATCGGCCGAATCTCCCAATACCACCTCATTGGTATTGGCCCGCAGCTCCATGACAAATACCGGCCTGCCAAGGGCAATATTTAAACCCTTCCTTTGGCCGATGGTATAATTGGCCAGTCCCAAATGCCGGCCAAGGATATTTCCCGAGGTATCTACAAAATTGCCCGGTGTAAAGCCGTATCCCATATCTTTTGCGTTCTCCTGATAAAGTGCTCTTTTTTGTTCTATGATATTCTTATTATCTTCATCTTCAAGGTATTCCCGGATAAACCCGGCATAGTCATTATCCGCAACAAAGCAAATCTCCTGACTGTCCGGCTTATTTGCCACCGGAAGCTTTAAGCTGCCGGCGATGTCCCGAATCTCATCCTTCGAATAAGCTCCTACCGGCATAAGGGTATGGTTAAGCTGATACTGGGTCAGATTATACAGGGCATAGGTCTGGTCCTTTGCCCGGGTAACCGAATTCTTAATCGCATATCTGCCGTTTGGTAATCTTGTTATCGAAGCATAATGCCCCGTGGCAATATAAGAGGCTCCAATGGATAAAGACCGGGCAAGAAGCGATTCCCATTTGACAAATCGGTTGCAGGCAATACACGGATTGGGTGTTCTGCCCATGGCATATTCGGATACAAAATAATCGATAACACTCTCTTTAAATTCCTTCTTAAAATTCATTACATAGTGGGGAATTTCTAAGACAGCAGCCACTCTTCTGGCATCCTCCACAGCGTCCAGTCCACAGCATCCGCCGCTTTCGGATATCTGGCATACATCCTCATCCTGCCATATCTGCATGGTAACACCTATGACATCATATCCCTGCTCTTTTAAAAGGTAGGCCGCAACAGAGGAATCTACTCCTCCTGACATACCTATTACTACTTTCTCCATCGGTAACTCCTATCTAAACTGCTTAATAGTTTATCTCTTCCTGCTCGTCATCTTCATGAATATCTGATTTCGGTTTTGTAAGTCCCTCAATCTCAATGCCATTCTTCTCTGCATAATCCCATAAAGCTGCATGGATTGCTTCTTCTGCCAACAAAGAGCAATGTACCTTTACAGGAGGCAGACCATCGAGCGCTTCGACAACTGCTTTATTTGTAACCTGCAACGCTTCATTTACTGTCTTTCCTTTTACCAGTTCGGTTGCGATACTGCTGGTTGCAACTGCCGCACCGCAGCCAAAGGTCTTAAATTTTACATCTTGAATAATCCCGTCCTTGTCTATATCCAGGTACATTCTCATAATATCTCCGCATTTGGCATTTCCTACGGTGCCGACACCGCTGGGGTTTTCAATTTCTCCCATATTTCTTGGATTTGAAAAATGGTCCATTACTTTTTTCGTATACATACTATTTCCTCCAGTTTATCATATTGGTATAAATCAATCCTACTGTCTGCTCCGAACAAAATCTTCATATAACGGCGACATTTTCCTTAGTTTATCCACTACTTCCTTAATTCTTTCAACCGTATAATCAATTTCCTCACGCGTATTCTCCTCGCTTAAGGTCAGACGCAGAGAACCATGGGCAATTTCATGGGGCAAACCGATTGCCAGAAGGACATGGGATGGGTCCAGAGAACCGGATGTGCAGGCAGAGCCGCTGGATGCACAGATATTATTCATATCCAGCATAATAAGCAGGGCTTCTCCTTCAATAAACTGAAAACTAAAATTAGCATTATTCGGCAGTCTGTTTGTTTTATGTCCGTTGAGCCTGGTGTATGGAACTTCGTAAAGCACCCTCTTTATCAGATAGTCACGAAACTCTGTCTCCTTCTTTGTTCGTTCCGCCATGGTGGCCATGGCAAGCTCTACAGCTTTTCCAAAGCCTACTGCAAAGGGAACATTTTCAGTTCCTGCCCTTCTTCCTCTTTCCTGGGCTCCTCCGTGAATAAAGGAACGAATCTTTATTCCCTTTCTTATATATAAGAAGCCTATACCCTTGGGGCCTCCTACCTTATGTGCACTGGCACTCAGCATATCAATGCCCAAATCGTCTACATTGATATTTAACTGGCCAAAAGCCTGTACTGCATCCGTATGGAACAGAATATTATGTTTTTTTGCAATTGCTCCGATTTCCTTAACCGGCTGGACTGTACCTATCTCATTATTCGCGAACATAACCGATATTAATATCGTTGTCGGACGAATCGCTTTTTCCAATTGGTCAAGTTTTATGATGCCATTCTCATCCACATCGATATAGGTTATTTCATAGCCTCTCTTTTGCAGATATTCACAGGTATGAAGAATTGCATGATGCTCAATCTTTGATGTTATAATATGCTTTCCTTTCCCTTCATAGGCTTCGGCAGTAGCGATAAGTGCCCAGTTGTCCGATTCGGTACCGCCGCCGGTAAAATAGACCTCCGCACTTTCGGCACCGATGGAATTAGCCAAAGTAAGTCTTGCTTCATCCAGCGCCTTTTTATTCTGGGAAGCAAATTCATATACACTGGATGGATTTCCATACAGCTCACTAAAGTAAGGGAGCATTGCTTCTACAACCTCGGGTCTGGTTTTTGTCGTCGCCGCATTATCAAGATATATCTTCTTTTCCATGTAGTCATCTCCTAAAATTATTATATTAAGCATCCGCTTATCGTAAACATCAGCATGTCTGCTTTGACCTATGCATCTGCGCGATACCTGCTTCTGCTTGAACTTTCCTGCTTTCAGCTACAAGGTCAGAGAGCATAATTCCATCCACTGCATCATTTATACTATCACTTATACGCTTCCATACATATTTTGTTACACATATATCTGCGTTACTGCAGGGTGCATCACCATTGTTTAATTCATTGCAGGGGGCAGGACTTAAGTCTCCTTCCAGGGCACGCAGAATATCTCCGATGGATATCTGGTCCGCAGGCATAGCCAGCACATATCCGCCCTGTGCTCCCCGGATTCCATTAACGATACCTGACTTCTTAAGCTTTGCAATCAACTGCTCCAGATAGTTCATGGATATGCCCTGTCTTTCGGCAATCTGGCTTAAGGCCACCGCTTCATCGCTGTCATGAACCGCCAGGTCAAGTACCGCTCTAAGACCATATCTCCCTTTTGTCGTTAATTTCATATCATACTCCATTTCTGCACATGTGCATTTCTGCGCATGCGCATTTGTGCGCATGCTCATCTTTGCCCATAGACTTTTATATATCTGTCCATGTCTTTTATATCCTACTAATTTAATTCCTATTAAATCACTCGGGTTTTAATATAGCACTGCATATTCCATTTGTCAACTAAAAAATCGTATAATTCAGAGCACAAAAAATTATGATGCCCGGATACTATGATATCGACAAGTTACACATAACTTTGTAACTACTTAAATATATTTAATAAAGAACTTGGCTGGCGGGGTAATCCGATGAAGGTTAAGCAGGCGGCAATATCGGGCAGAAAGCGTATCGGCAAAAGTAATATTTTAAAAGGAACAATCATTCTTACGATGGCCGGTTTTATTACCAGAGTTATAGGTTTTTTATATAAAATATTCTTATCAAATATAATGGGAGCGGAATGGCTGGGAATATACCAGCTTGTATTCCCGGTCTATGGTATTGCCTTTACCATCTACGCCACAGGAATCCAGACCTCCATATCCCGGCTTATTGCAGCCGAAACAGGAAAGAGCGGCCGCAAAAACACAGGTAAAATATTAAGACTTGGCATGCTTCTTTCGTTCGCCATCGCACTGGTCTTGTCTTTACTTTTATACACGTTCTCCGATGTTGTTGCCCTCAAATTCCTTT
>JAEZXP010000174.1 GCA_023419655.1 Bacillota bacterium
ATTCTCGACAAGGTCAAGTATCTTGCTTACTGTCGATTCCTCATACTTCCTGGTAACCTCCGCGGTTATAAGTCCATTGACATTAATACATCCGCTTAATATCTCATCTCCCGGCTCTACTTCACGGGGTATAGATTCTCCTGTCAGAGCAGACGTATCCACCATGGAATTGCCCTCGATTACTCTGGCATCCAGGGGAATCCGCTCTCCGGCCTTTATTACTATAATATCTCCAACCCTTACCTCATCCGGCTCTGCCTTAATTAATTCATCTTCTCTTTTAACATTGGCATAATCCGGTCTGATATCCATCAGGTCCGCAATAGACCTTCTGGACCTGTTAACCGCATAGCCTTGGAACAGCTCGCCAATCTGGTATAACAGCATTACTGCAATACCTTCCGTATACTCACTGATAATCATTGCTCCTATCGTCGCAACCGCCATCAGAAAATTCTCATCAAACACCTTTCCTTTTGTTATATTCCTGATTGCCCTAAGTACGATATCCCCGCCCACAAGAATATAGCTTGTAAGAAATAATACAATATTCGGCCATTCCTGTTTCGTATCGATTAATACTGCTGCCAGCAGTATTACGGCCCCCGATATAATCCGCATAAGATGCTTCTTCATACTCTTGTTCATTTTCCCACAACTCCTATGCTTTCTTTAATCTTGTGCCAGGCTCAATTCCTCTGATGATTTTATCTGCCTCCTCGATAACGAAGGTTATCTGCTCCTCTTCTGCATCAATCACCAGCTTCTGTGTCATAAAATTAATATTTGCTTCCTTAACACCATTTAATTTGTTAATCGCTGCCTCCATCTTTGCGGCACAATTTGCACATCCAAGACCCTCGATAATAAATTTCTTTTTCATACTATATTTCCTCCTGTTTATAATTTATATTTTTATTTTAAATCTTCTAATAACTGTCTAATACGGTCTATTATGAACACTTGAACATATATTCATATGTCAGGCAAAAAATATATCGGGAAATCTATAATTATTCCTCATTTATATGAACTAAGCCCTGGTCGATAATCGCTCTTACATGCTCATCATCCAGCGAATAATATACTACCTTGCCCTCTTTCCGGTTCTTAACCAGCTTCGCCTGCTTTAAAACTCTTAATTGATGGGAAATTGCCGATTGCGTCATATTAAGCAGGGAAGCAATATCACAGACACACATCTCAGCCTCATCCAAAGCCCACAAAATGCGTATACGGGTAGAGTCTCCAAACACCTTAAATAATTCAGCCAAATCATAAAGGGTCTCTTCCCCCGGCATCTTTCCTTTAACACGATTAACAACATCCTCATGAATAACCTCGCAGTCACATCTTTCCGCCGCTACATGTTTTATCGCCATCGTTTCACCCCTTTTCATTGTTATGTATGGTTTTATCTATCATATGAATGACTGCTCATATATGTATTATACTTATATCCTATGCAGATGTCAATCAATATATGAGCAATTATTCAGGTATTATAAAGTATTTTATTAAAAACAAGCCGAATCCAAGTAATTAAAAAAATTCATCCAGTAATTTATAATACCGAATCTTTGAATAATCAATCTCTTCTATGCCGTATTCTTCAAAAAGTAACGGCACCCATCTGGCACCAAAATTATAAACCAGACTTCTGGACGCCAGGGCAAGGTCCTGATACCGGTCACTTACTCCTCCTCTTCCCCAATCGATAAAACCGCTTATATCCCAGTTATCAATCAAGATATTCGGAAGACAATAATCTCCGTGGGTTAAAACAAGGTCTTCATTACAGGGTCTTGTATCCATTAATTCTTTATATAAATCGGCCGCTTTCTTTCCCTGATGCACATCATCAAAATTATTCTCATCTACAAGGCCGTTCATCATCCTATATTCAGCTTTTTTTATCTTCATGTCTAATCTTTGTTCAATGGGGCAGTCACGGATATCAATACGGTGAATCATCCTTAATCCTTTTGCCAATAACCGGACCACTTCGGGGATATCACTTCCAAGTGAATGCTCATATGAGCATATTCCCTTAATCTCACTCATTAGGAGGTACTCGTATTCAGAATCACTTATGTGCAGTAAAACCTCGGGCACAGGCAGCTTCCCATTCAACCATCTTAATAAGACAACCTCCGATTCAACACTTTGCATAAGCTTTCGGGGAATAATTTTAAGGTATCGGTTTGGTACTTCTTCAGCTGTGAGCAAAAATGTATAAGCACCGGATTCTCCAACCGTAATCTGCTTCCATATGCATTTTTGTACTTTATTTTTCAATATACCAGGAAGAGCTTCCATATCCCATTTATTCATGACAGATACCTCTGATTTGATTTTTAGACTATATTATCCGTCTCTTGCTTGAAAAGGCTTGTTGCAATTGTAAGCCGAATATCAATATTAAGTCTTACATCCGTTGTTACACATCTTTCTTACGAGATTTCCTGTTTAAAACCAGATACATAACCCCTGCTACCGATAATAGCCCGAACAGTATGGTAATAAGATGATACGAAGAGTCACCGGCCACAAA
This sequence comes from Bacillota bacterium, assembly GCA_023419655.1. GTDB lineage: Bacteria > Bacillota > Clostridia > Lachnospirales > Lachnospiraceae > Mobilitalea. The sequence goes on from JAEZXP010000174.1 coordinate 2,555, forward strand.
AATTGATGTCGGTCCGTCCGCACCGCCTATAATCCCTATCGAGCTATGGGGGCTTATTTTAGCCTTGAATCTATGAGCGATATATGTACGAATTAAAAAATCTGATGCCGCACTTACCGCTGTTATTATTATCGATATGACTGTAATTACTTTGATTATATTCCTATGTTTTTTCATGACCTAATCCCCTTTAGCATATTTTAGACTACCTCAAATAAAGTATCTCTTTGTGAATCAAAGATATCATACTCTACATTTCTTTTTATCATTTTATTATAATCAATATTAAATTTTTTAAAATATTCACGTGTATAAGCTTTAGTAACCGCTGTATATAAACTAATAATTCGATTTATTTTATCTGCATCCGATAACTCCGTTACTATATTTTTCGGACTTCTGCCCTTACATTCATATTTTGCAAAACCATCAATTAAATAATATGGAATAGGGGTCCTGCTATCCTTCTTTTCCTTTTTGGTCTGCTCTGCACGCTTATACAGCATGTATAAATCCAGCATAACATCGTTTGTTACTTCGCCATTCTTAATAAAGTCAATTGCTGTTTTATATTGATCCGTACCAAACTTAAGCATATTGCTCTTCTTCACATATGCGGTATATCCGCCTGAAACAAATGCATTTACAACTTGTAAAAATTTCTCTAGTGGAATAAAGACATCACTTGCTTTCCTAATTTCATTTATTCCAAATCTTTTTATTCGTTCGTTATTTAATTCCTTAAGTTTTGATAACACCTTATATTTATTAGAAAATTTGTTTTTATCACTTTGTTTTATTAGTAATAAAAATCCTTTTTCCTCAAATTCATTTTGTAATCTGATGAAAATATCTGTATTGGCAACAAATGTTTTTTCATCTATAGAGTTTTGTGAATTATTATATTTTACAATGTTTTTATACAAATTATCTTCTTGGGTATCGTCTCTGTCAATTACAAGAATTTTAAGCATAACAAATGTATCCTTAAACTCTCTCTCCAATATAATAGGATCAACATTTTTTAAAACCTCGTAAATAGAATTAACTGTCTGGCAGCCATTAACTATTTGTGGGTTTTCTATATTAAAAAATGCATTCATATTATAATCCGATGGTTGATTCGTAATTTTACTCATTTTATCACAAATAACCGTAATTCCATTATTGTAATAAAAAAAGTTCTTTCTATCGTCTTTATCAAGCAGCGTTGTGTATATACTTTTATTAACACCCCTGTTTCCCAGATATTCTCTAATGTTTTTATCAAAAATCGGATAGCTTTTTTCAATGGAATCCCTATATAATCTATAAACTGATACAACTGGTGTTAATACATATCTCGCATCCAACACATTTTCAAGCTTATAATCGTCTGTATTTATATTCAAGATAGTTCCTTTATTAATACTTTCCACCTTAACAGTTATGTTTTTCTTTATTTGCTGAACTTCGCCATAGTATCTGGTTTCTATATCATCCAAATAAAAAATTTTTGCATGATATTTTGAGTGCTCAACATTAAACTTTTTAACGTACTCATCAGCTTCAAAATTATGTATATTGTTGGTTACAAATAACTGTAAGTATACAGCAAACTCTGAATGGTTCTTATACTTAGTAAAGGCGTTCTGAAGCTCTTCCGATTTCCTGTATGTACCATTTTCTAACGCCGTTATTGCTCTCAATAAAAAATCATTTTTAACATACTCTGCTGTTATCGAAGATGAGTCTGAATAATATTTGTTTTGTATTAGAAAAATGTCCTTGGTATCCTCATAAATTTCATAGGCATCTATCCCCATATCATGATAATCAATGATTTTTTCTTCTATCAATTCCTCTTCTTCATAAAACAGTTTATCTAGCACCCAATAATTAAAAGCCCACTCGTCCTTTTCAATGTTACTAACATAAAAATAATTGCTTTGATATTCCTTGATATCCTCTTCTATTTGTTTTCTAAAATCACTCATCTTTTGTCCCCCTCTTACATTATCCCATTTCTTGCGTTGTTTTACTATAATAATATATCGGCTCTTCTGTCAATTCTTCGACTGTAAAATACCGCAATTCATAAAAAACCACCGATCTAAAGCATAATATCTTATGCCTCTTCTCTGTAGTTTCTTAATTTTAGGTCAAATATAAATGCTTCTTGCTTTAAATTACCGCCGCCTACAGCTCTACCCTGCCCTCAAGGGCACGAAGAAGCGTTACCTCATCGATATACTCCAGGTCACCGCCTACAGGAATTCCGCTGGCAATCCTGCTGACCTTGATTCCGACGGGCTTAATCAGCTTGCTCAGATACATCGCTGTGGCTTCTCCTTCCAGGCTGGAATTGGTTGCAATAATGACCTCGTCCACATCCTGCTGAAGCCGTATCATAAGCTCCTTTAGCTTAATGTCTGCGGGACCGATTCCAAGCATGGGGGAAATTGCCCCATGAAGAACATGGTATACCCCATCATATTTTCCAGTCTTTTCATAGGCTGCCAAATCCCTTGGGTTCTCTATGACCATAATCTGTCTCTTGTTTCTATTCGGGGAAGAGCAGATAGGGCATAGCTCCTTGTCAGTAAGCGTAAGGCATTCCTTGCAATACCGGACATTCTTCTTCGCCTCAACGATGGAGCCCGATAAAGCTTTTACCTGGTCTTCCGGCATATTGATTATATGAAAAGCAAGCCTCTGGGCGGTCTTTGCACCGATTCCCGGAAGCCTTGACAGCTCCTCTATTAACTTGCTTATCTGACTGCTATAGTAATCCATTAGAACGGGAAGCCTCCCAGTCCGCCTAATCCGCCTGTAATCTCACCCATTACCTGTGAGCTTTCTTCTTCCATTAATCGTAATGCCTCATTGGTTGCCGCAACGATGAGGTCTTCTAACATCTCCACATCATCCGGGTCTACAACTTCCTGCGAAATCTTAACAGAAGAAACCTCCTTCTTTCCTGTAACCGTAACCTTCACAGCACCGCCGCCGGCACTGGCCTCCCAGGTTTTCTCCTCCAGCTCCTTGGTCTTTTCCTCCATCTGCTTTTGCATGCGCTGTGCCTGCTTCATCAAATTATTCATATTTCCGGGGATTCCTCCGCCCGGAAAGCCACCTCTTTTTGCCATATTCATAAACTCCTTCCGATTTGATTTTAATTATTATTCATATTGGATGGGTACCTTGATTAGCTTTGTAAGGTCTACAACATCGTTCATATTCTCATTGTCTTTATTAAGAGACCTTACATTTATCTGTACCTGCTTTTGAAGCATCTTAGAAATTGTTTCTTGCATAACCTTTTTATGCTTTTCGCTATTCACAAGCTCCTTGTCAAAGGAATCTGCCACCACAACCATAAGTCCTTGATTTTCATCTATGCTTAAGGTAGCACTTCGCAGCGCAGAGCCTAATGCCGGCGACTTCTTAGAAATCTGTGCCACTATATTGTTCCAGATATTTGCCACCTTTTTCAAATCCTCTGGAAGAGCCTCCGGTAATATCTCCTGCTTTTTTTCAGGCTCCGGATTATCCTCGTTCTTTGACTGTGCGTTCTTTTTACTATCTGATTTTACTGCAATTCCGCTTTCAAGTCTATCTTCCAGGACCTTTATACGGTGGATAAGTGAATCATAATCTTGCTCCATTTGCGGCCGGCACAGCTTAACGAATGCAATTTCCAGCAGCACTCTCTTTCTGGGGGCATAGCGAATCTGGTTGGATAGCTCCGAGAATACCCGGATATACCGCATCAGTATATCCTCCTCCATGGACTGTGCCTCCTGCTTTAGCAGTGCCAAATTCTCAGTGGCGATGTCAATGATAATATCGTTTACATCCTCCGTTGTCTTTACCAGAAGAAGATTTCTCAGGTACCATATAAAATCAATGGCAAATTGTGAAAGCTCGCGTCCGTTACTTTCCACATCATCAAGAATCTGTATGCATTCAGATACATCCTGACGGTTAATTGCCTTCAAAAGCTGAGAGAATATTCTTGTATCAACAGTCCCCAGCACATCCAGAACATTGTCATAGGTTACGGTTTCACCAAGATAGAAAGAAATACATTGGTCCAACAGGCTCAGTGCATCTCTTAGAGAGCCGTCTGCAACTCTTGCAATATATCGTAATGCCTTATCCTCTACATCCAGCTCCTCTTTATCAATTAGCTCTTTAAGTCTGTCTGCAATGATATCGATACTGATTCTTTTGAAGTCATACCTTTGGCACCTTGATAATATGGTAATAGGAATCTTATGTGCCTCTGTCGTGGCGAGGATAAATATTACATAGGAAGGTGGCTCCTCTATGGTCTTTAGAAGGGCATTGAAGGCTCCGGCTGAAAGCATATGAACCTCATCAATAATATACACCTTATATTTGCCCTCTGTCGGAGAATATCTCACTTCCTCCACAATCTCTCTTACATTTTCCACGCCGTTGTTGGAGGCGGCATCTATCTCAATAACATTCATAGAAGCTCCGGATATAATGCCCTTGCACATACTGCATTCATTACAGGGGTTGCCATCCTGGGGATTCTCACAGTTAACGGTCTTTGCAAATAGCTTTGCAACCGTAGTTTTGCCGGTTCCTCTGGTCCCTGTAAATAGATAGGCGTGTCCGATTCTATCTGATTTGATTTGATTTTTCAGGGTTGTTACTATATGGTCCTGGCCTTTTACATCCATAAAATTATCCGGCCTGAACTTCCGATAAAGAGCCATGTATGACATAGATAGCTTCCTTTCTACATAGCGGATTTTCCATTACATTTTGCCTGACCCGTTTACTTCGAGTATCACCCGCATGCTTTATCCTATACCGTCTCATTATAACATTCTGCTATTTTAAAATCAATTCTTTGTCCTTTGCCGGCTATATTGAATTTACTCTGCCGGTTTCTTCTCAAAATGCTGGTAATCCTTACTGTTCTTCCATTCTCCTCCCCAGGTAAAGCCTCTGCTGATAAATGCCCTATAGCAGGGGTCATCCTTTCTAATATAATACATATTATCCTGGGTACGGTCCACATGTTCCGCCGCACTTTCCGGAAGCACCTCCAGCTTACCGTCTCTTGTGCGAACATATGGATTATATAGAGGATTAATGTCAATCGCCAGCCCGTCACTATGTACCGAACGCCTTGTAGTTCCTTCAATAAAACGATAATTAAATGCGGACGAATTATTATCCTTCATGGATTTTATGTCGTCGGCATCATACGCATCAATAAGAATCATTTTCTCAATCGGATATGAAATATCATACAGCTCTTTAAAAATCTCCGTCACATCCTCAGCGATGGCTTTGTTCACAATCATTTCTCCGATGTGGGTTTCTTTATCATATCCCATATGAAGAACACGGATATACCGCAAATCACTATATGGAATATCGCTGTCTTCCTTATACGACTTTCCGGTAATACGCTCTATCATCTCCTGGTCCAGCTCTTCTGTATAAAACAATGCATCCAGCATATCCTGGCTGTAATCCGCTGTATTCATTACCGAGCCTGCCGGATATGCTCTAAGATTTTCATTTAGCACTTCTATATTCAAAGTTTCTATCGGATTATCATAAATTATCTCTTCTTCATTCTCTTTATTCTTATCATGATACGGCTGACCAGGCAGATTCTTATAAACCATCGTTTCCTCATCCTCATTCATTGGTTCTTCTATATTCATATTATTGTTTTGTGTGATTAATACATACAGCCCCACAAAAATACAAAGGAGGAGAATCCCTGATACTTTTAAGTTTCTCCTTCTCATCCCCATCTCCTTCTTTCTACCCTGGCATGTTCATCCTTCTCCAAACAACACTTTTGGCCTAATTATGAACGGGACACTAATCTTCTTCAATCACATGGATTTCAAGATAGTCAAAATCAATCGGCTCTATGAAATTATCCTGAACGAACCGGGTCTTGTCGTATCTTTTAAAATCAGAAACAGTCGCTTCCAGCCATATCGGCTTTGATAAGTCATAGGCACGGCATATATCATCAATCGCCGCAAATATTTTCTCGGTTCTTCTAAGGTCCGGACTGTCATTGCATACGACCATATCCTTTAGCATTCTATTATCCTTGAATATTTTTGCCCACAAGCGAAACATAGTATATCCTTTCTCTATCCAAAATGTACCTAAAAAAGTTGCGAATTAGTCTCTTTACATATATAATTATCTGTATAGATGTATGTACTTACTTTATAGTTCTGTTATATTATAGCGGAATTAAATTGAAATTAAAAGCATCAATATAGAATAAGAGGTTTTATTATGGATGGGAATACTCGCAGGGAAAAATTAATACAGATAATTACGGATTCCAACAGACCTGTCTCCGGCGGGGAATTGGCACAGCGGTTGGGTGTCAGCCGCCAGGTTATCGTACAGGATATCGCACTTTTACGGGCATCCGATGCCGATATCCTATCCACAACAAAGGGATACATGATATATCAGACCCGTGAGTCAACCGTACAGAGAATTATCCGTGTAAACCATTCCACCGAGGACATCGAGGATGAATTATGTACAATCGTAGACAATGGCGGTAAGATACTGGATGTCCATGTAATACATGAGATATATGGTCAAATCGTTACCGAGCTGATTATACGAAACCGCAGTGATGTATATGACTTTGTAAAAAAAGTCAAAGAGAAAAAAATCGTTCCGCTAAAAGAGCTTACAGCAGGAACACATCTTCATACGATTGAGGCCGACAGCGAGGACACCCTTAACCGCATAGAAGAGGCTCTAAGACAAAAAAATTATCTGCTCAGCAAATAAATGATATAAAGAAGGGACATGCCTATTTTATTTAACATGTCCTTTCTTTTTTTGTATTCACTTTAATATTCCTTTAGCGTAAATACAGCATTGGATTTACCGTCTGCTCTTCATCCGTGACCATAAAATACAGATTACTGCCTTCTATAGAATAGTACTTTGTAGGTGTATTAATTGCACCTATGATATCTCCCTCTGATAACCGGTCACCTATCTTATGATTTACATTTGTCAGTTGACCGTAAAGAAGAGAATATTCATCTCCGATATCCATTATAACCGTCAATCCTGTTACCGGATCATCATAAATATCCGTTACAATTCCTTCCGCTGCCGCTTTAACCTCTGTGCCTACCTCAGCATCGATTATAATTGCCGGGTTAACCTTAAACTGCATAAGAGTAGCATGATAGGTCAGGTGGTCCATACTGTAATTCATGATTACATTGCCGTCTACCGGCCAAAGAAGACCTTTTTCCATATCAAATTTTAAAGGAGCGGTATTCTTAACTGAGCTTCCGGTCGTTTCTACGGCCTTTGGCTGCTCCTCTATATCCTGTTCTACCTCTGCTGTTTGTATAGGCTCATCGATTTCTGCAAGATCAATTCCGTTCTCTTCCTCCTCAGTATATACATCAAATTCCAGAAGACTGTCATTGTCAGCAACATCATGGCTGTCTTCCACATCCGGCTCAGTTACTTGCTCATTGTCTGCAAACTGGTCCGTGGTATCGTTATTATCAGCATGAAGATTATTATTCTCCTCATCTGCCATGCTATTATCCGGTTCATTCAGATCCACAAAATTCTCTTGTTCATCCCCTTTATCTGAGGATAAATTGGAACCAATAAGCGCTACAGCAGCTATAGCGATAATACCGACAAATAATAACACATAATAACCCTTACTTTTGAAAAATTCAGCTAACCTGTTTTTTTTCACTATTATCACCTCTACATATATTCTTCTCAGATATCAATTTATTTATTCCTAAGTCGTTTGCCGGGCTGTAATTTTCTTATAGCCAAGCTCCAATAAATATCCCAACTTATTTATTTAATATCTCCATTTCATTATTTTTTAATCGTAAATTATATACTTATTCTTGACATTTTTTATTAAAGTTATAAAATAATAAATGTGCGGATATGGTTCAGTGGCAGAATGCGAGCTTCCCAAGCTTGAGATGCGGGTTCGATTCCCGTTATCCGCTTACAACAAATAAGGTCTATGGCACAGTTTTAATGTGCCATAGACCTTATTTGTTGTAAGTAATATAAAAAGTAAGTCGAGAAGAATAAAAAAATGACCATTGCCGGTTATGGATTCTTCCGAAGCTTTGGCTATTGTCTTATTATGGAAAGTCTTTATTTCCGTTATCCGTTATAAAAATTAGAAAACTAAACCACATTAAATAGTCGGACTACTGTTTGTCTACTTTTTATAACATTTACTATAATAAATATAATGGGAAGTTAATTGTTCCCTTATTTTTATATTTATTCTCATTATTTTACTATATTAATTAACTTAGGGTATACGAGAATCTATACATGAAACAAACTTCAATAAAAATTCACGACAATCTAATATAGTCTGCTCATTAATGTCTCTAGAAAAGCCTGTACTGTAATCGAGATCCGCTTCGTGAGCAATTTGATTTCTTCTCTTAACAATCAAAGCCAATTGATTTTTTATATGTTCAGCTGTATCATCCATACAAGGCGCAATAGTAGACCATAGTCGATTAATGCTAATTAAGCTTAAAGCATACTCTACACTTTTAGGAGATTGATAGGAATCCTTTTCTAGTACTTCTCTTAATCCAGCATCAAGTATCTCTTGTTGTTCTAGTTGATTATCCGTACTATGAATGAGTTGAAAAATTGATACAGGTAAATTCAGATTCGAAGGCATTGGAAGCCCTTGAAAAAATGCTTCTCTAATTTTCTTACGAACGATTTGATGAATGTAGTTATCGAAGGCACTAATTATCAATACATACTCTGCTCGCAGAAGTGTTTTTGGCTCCATTAATGTAGCATTATTATTAATATACTGATATAGTGATGTAAGATTGCGCAATGAGGAAATATGTTCTTCAAAAAAAATTCTTTCATTACTCATTAGTGGTCAACTCCAATACACGATTAGCTAATGCTTTATAAAGAAATTTAAACCATTTTAGTGTTCTCTCTTGCCCGTCATGAACCATTTTACTGTTAAGTTTTACTTTAAATATGGGAACTGAGTTTGCATTAGATAATGCTATTAACTTATTAAAATTAGAAATTTGAGCCAAGCAATAAAAATCCTGGTACTCTATATTACCATCCTTTGAACTTTCAACCATAAGATTATATGCCTCTGTATACATGTCTTTTTCCATTATCATACCAAAACCATCAAGTGCAGGAACTAAAATATCCGTAATTTTATCTGATATATCTTGCATAAATTCCTTAAAAGTAAATTGTGGTCTACCATTGCTGAGATTGAAATCATTAATTGTATATCCTAAAAAAACGGGAGTATTTAAAGGTAAAGGATAAGTAGTGTTCTTAAAAAGAGGACGAGCCTTTTTAGCCCAGTTTTCCCATGTACAAAGGACCCTGCTCAACGAATCAATTGACATTAATGAAAACAAGTCTGGTGATGTAGGAATTATAAAGAAGTCGGAACAAACAAAAATATTCTGATTAATTGAACTTAAACTAGGGTTCATATCATAAATGATATAATCAACGTTATATTTTTTAGCTGTTTCAGTTATAAGATAATTTATTGCACCTGGTAAGTTTTCCATTGATCCAAAGGCACTTGATAATTGCATTGCAATGCCCAATTGAACTTCATTTTCTGTGAAATCCAAATGTCCTGGTAGTAAGTATAGATTATCATTAATTCGAGGGCATTCAACTGGTTGGATAAGTCTAGGCTGGGATTTAAATGCTGGAAGCAACGCACTATAAATATTATCGAGAGGATGGGAAGAATAATGATTTTCAAATTCTTTGCTTCCTAAAGCATACATGGTTAGATTACACTGTGAATCAGCATCAACAAGCAATACTTTTTTTCCAAGTTCGGACAAACTCCACCCTAGATTAAAGCTAGTAGTTGTCTTAGATACCCCCCCCTTATGGTTAAAAATCGCTATCTTTTTCATAAACTCCTCCTCCTACTTATTAATTATTTTCATGTTTTAGTAAATTCGTATACGTATATCAATTTCCCATTATTGCTATTATCCGTTGTTCAATTTTTTTATAAGAAAATTCTTCCATCCCATATTCTATCACAGAAGGTGACAAAATAAAATATATATGTTAACAATTAGTAGATAATTCAACAAATTATTCAGATATTGATATTTACTTATTACACATAAATCACCTCCAAAATTTAGATTTATTTTGTATATCTCCCCCACTTAGACGGCAAATTAACTCCTTGTAGTAATAACTATTATTTTCGATATATATGATGTTCAGTATTAGAATAATTTACCTTTCCTATAAGGCTACCATCCGGCTCCTATTCATCATTTTCTTCATCATTATGTTATTTTCTAATTGCCCTTTGGCTACCATCGACTTGCCATCTGACAAGCATTAAACAAGGGGTTCCCGATATTTCCTATAGGTTCGATTCCCGTTATCCGCTTAATCAAAAAGGACATGCGATACCGATTTTCAGGTATTACATGTCCTTTTCGATTATGTAATTCATATAAGTGACTGGGAAGAACAAAAACATGAGCCCTCTGGCAAATAATTTTTCCTGTGACGTTTTTCCATGGTTATCCAAAGGCGTTTTAATTCCCCGTTATCTACCAAGAATTATTGTAATTATCTTTAGCCATGGTGGGCGACCATTGGGAAACAAGCAGTTCTTAGGATATTGTGTCACAAACAGTTATTGCAATAATCAAATAGTATATGAGGCTACTGATGTTCATACACAACCCCAAAATAACGGCAATTAAATGGATACATAAATCTTAATCGAGGTGTTTAAGAATTTTTATTTTTTCTATACCAATTCTTCGTAAATAAACTGCGTACTATAGAAACAATTTTTTTAATAAGCTCATTGGGGTTATTAACATTAATTGGTTCGAATAGTTCCTGTGACGGTTCATGAAATCCGATTAATCGAATGATGATACATACCAACCACCTGCTGTATATGGGCTAATACCATTTTGCAATTTATTTTTACACACAAGATATGAAAAAGGTATAGATTCATCAGCGAAGAGGATTTTTGCATTAGCATATCTCGAAGAAAAAAGTGTCTTATTAGAGGCCATTTTTCTCATCACGCCGTATAATACTGCGCCTGTGCGTTCCACAGTTCGTAATATTTCCCCCTTGCGTCGGCAACCAGCTCGTCGTGGCTGCCACGCTGAATCAACCGTCCCTCATGAAATACGGCAATATTCTGGCAGAAGCGGCAGGACGACAGACGGTGTGAGATGAATACCGCCGTCTTCCCGTCCACAATCTCATTCATCCGGCTATAGACCTCGAATTCTGCAATCGGGTCGAGTGCGGCCGTCGGTTCATCGAGAATGATGAACGCCGCATCTTTGTAAAGCGCCCGTGCAAGCGCAATCTTCTGCGCTTCACCGCCAGATACATCGACACCGCCCTCGTCAAAGTCCTTATACAGGCTGGTTTCAAGTCCTGCTGTCAGCTCACGTAATCGCTGTGTAAAGCCCACACCGTCCAAACAAGACGTCGCCTTCTTCCCATCATACGAAACCTTCGACGCCACATTCTGCCCAAGACCGAAAGAAATCAATTGAAAATCCTGAAACACGACAGGGAAGATGGACATGTATTCATGGTAATTGTATTTGCGAATGTTCATTCCATTCAGTAATATTTCTCCTTCGGTCGGGTCGTACATCCGGCACAGCAATTTAATGAAAGTAGTCTTACCGCTGCCGTTCATGCCGACCACGGCAAGCCGCTCGCCCACGTCAAACTTCAACGATACATTCCTCAGGGCGTACTCGTTTTGCCCCGGATACCGGAACGACACATTCTGGAACTCGATTTCATGTTTTATATCAGCGCGCTTCTCCACCGGTAAACTGCCTTGATACATATCATTCGGCATATCCAGTAATTCGAATGTTGTACGCAGGAACGATGCGTTATTACGAAAGTCACCAAATGCTTCCATCAGAGCGGCAACACTACCGGAAAGTGACGTAATCACGCCGATATACTGTGCAACAGAACCAATTCCGAATGCACCGCCCAGCGCTTTTAGACATACAAAGACATAGGCAATTCCGGTAAATACTTGTGAGAGCGCTCCAGATAAAGCAAAAAGCCCACCCATTGGTCCGCGTCCGGCTTTCGCAATTAAAGATTTCGGGCCAAAACCAACGTAATGCTCCAACATCTTCATGCTTAATTTATCTTGCCGATAGATTCGTACATCCAGTGCACGCTGACCCCCGCTCATGCTATATCCGTAGAAACTGTGGATACGGTTGCCGAATTTAGATTCCTCTGCGAACTTTACCCAATAACTGCTTCCTTTTGTTGAAAGCACCGGGGCAATCAAAGTGATAAGTAACATCACGGCAACAATGGCGGCGATAAACAAAGGACTGTTCAGAACAGTAAGCCGCCCTCCGCTCTCCGGTACACGAAGAACAAATAACGGCGTAATCAGGACTGCCGCTGCGATGATACTGACTACCGCATATGTTATTTTTGAATAAACCCACATCAGCAGCCGCAGCCCATACCAGCCCATGATATCATTCTGGCGTATCTGATACAGCAAGTCTTGCGTATACTGGTTGTCCACGGAGCGAAAATCCATCGAGACGAATTTGTCAGCATAAATCTTTCTAAGATTATAGAATTGCAATGCGTTATGATAGTTTTTCCATCTTCGCAGTCCGGCGCTTGCCATTGCGAGGACTGCAGCAGATAATACCGTTACAATCACCAGAATGGTTAAGGTATGCTTATCCCGTGCTCCGGCAAGTTCGCTGATAATCCTGGCCCCCAGATAGATTCCTACATAAGGGGAAAGACCATCTATAATAGAAGATAATGTAATGGCCACAAATGCTTTCGGATTCACTTTCCACCAGATTTGATAACCACGCATACTTAATTGCAATGCTTCACGAAAGGATACTTTCTTTTTGTCCTTGCTCATTCTCCTCCACCCCTTCCTTATAATATCTGCTTTGAATCTCGAATAATTCTGCGTACTTAGCGCCCTTCGCCATCAACGAGTCGTGTGTTCCTTCTTCTGCAATCCGATTCCCATCAATTAGAATAATTCGGTCGCAGAAACGTGTGGATGCCAGACGATGGGAAATATAAATCGCCGTTCTTTTGCTCGTTAATTCGTTATACTTGTTATACATATCACTCTCGGCAATTGGGTCAAGTGAGGCAGTCGGTTCATCCAGCACGATGATGGGTGCATCCTTATACAGCGCACGTGCAAGCATAAGCCGCTGTGTTTCCCCGCCGGATAGTTCGACCGCATCTTCATATACGGAATTTCCCAGATGTGTGTCGTACCCATTCGGAAGCCGTTTAATTCTCTCGGTCATTCCGGCTTTTGCAGCGCATGATTTCAGCTTATCCATATCAATATGTTCAAAATCCTGTGCGATATTCTCAGCAATTGTTCCGGCAAGCAGGGAAAAATCTTGGAATACCGCCGAGAAATGCCGATAATAATCCCTTCGGTTGTATTTGCGAATATCCTCTCCATTCAAGAGAATTGCTCCCTCGGTTGGATCATAAAAGCCACAGAGCAATTTCACCAAAGTGGTTTTCCCTGCTCCGTTCAACCCCACGACCGCCAGCTTTTCCCCTGCCTGAATCGTCAGATTTAACTGCTCCAGCGTATTCTTGTCCGCACCCGGATATCGGAAGGATACATTCTTTAATTCTATCCGGTATGGTTTCTTGGTATCCGGCTCCAGGTGTTCACCATCCTCAAAGTGAAATATCTCCGGATACTCTAGAAATTCCCTTAAGGCAGTCAGGTCCATACTCTGTCTATAAAGCTTTGAAACTTCTGTCAGAATACCATTCACCCATGCCGTAAATCCACCGACCGCCGTGAAATAAAGCAGAAACTGTGCCGCAGAAAGTCCATTATTTAATACCATTCGGATGATAAAGAAATACGCCACACCATTCCGTGCGACTGTGAGTATCACATCGACGGCGTCCGCCCATATATAAATCTTTTCGCCGCGTGCGACAAAGTCTTGATAAAGCCGATATGTACTTTTATAAACATCCTCAAGCCAGCCTTTCATGCCAAAGATACGAATATCCTTCGCAATCGTGTGGTCGCTTGCTTTATCATTCAAGTAATTCATCTTCCTTGAGTAATCGGCATCCTCATCCCTGTGGCGAAAACCCCAGCCATTCAGATGGTTGTTAATGAAGAATCCTGTTAATGTCGTCACTAACACAAGCCCGATTACCAATGGGTTGAGCGATGCAAGAAGCAGCAGGTAGATTACAAATCCTGCCGTATTCTTTAATAAGTCAGTAAAGGTATTCCATATCTCTTGTGTTGCTTTGTCAGTCCCATTTACCGTCTGATACGATTTTTCAAGCATGCGCTGTATGTCTTGATTATCCCTGTTCGGATAAGACATGACCATAATCTTTTCTTGAATCATCGCAAGAATATTCTGCCGTAACTCAAACCGTCCGAATCTTCTGTTTAAACCCACATACTCCCTTGCTGCATACACCACCATGAGCCCGGCGGTGAACAGCAAAATCAATGTGAGCAGCCTGCCAACGGATACATTCTCCTGAATCGCACCGAGTATCGTGGGTGCGGCGTACAGTCCGATTAGGTTCGTACCTACCCCCAATGCGGCAAGTACCACAATCGGCCAAAGTACATTCTTCTGGTGCCGCCACGCCATCTTAATCATGAATCCGCTGTTTTGAAATATATTGTATTTCGGTTTTACAGCCATTTAGTTCCCTCCCTTTTCCCTCATTACATACATCGTATTTGATTGTGTGCCAATGCAAGCATAAGCCCACCGGAACATTCTGGCCGTATCCTGTCATAATTCACAACGCACCCATCAACGTGTTTCCTTTTATTAAGCTCCCATCCCGTTCCCATATCCGTCATTTTATTCCCCTTAATATCCTATTATCTGCATTTCAATTTCTTAAACAAAACCTTTTTAACTAAATTTTACCACCAATATCGACAAAATGGAATATAAATTTACTTAAAGCAGATAAGATGTCCGTAGAATTGAAATCCTATAAAAGCAATTGCTATTTTCTTGCCCCTGAAATAAAATAAATATGTATACATTAAAATGCACCTAATGCAATGCTTCTTTCCTAAATTCTTGATATAAGTGTAACAGGAGGTGAGGTTATGGATTGGCAGGAGCGTATGAACCAGGCACTTGATTATATTGAAAATAATCTATCCCGTGATATTGATTATTGTATAGCCGCAAAGATAATGAACTGTTCGGAGTGGGAATTTCGCCGAATCTTTTCTTTTTTTGCTCAAATTCCATTATCCGAATATATTCGCCGCAGACGATTAACGATGGCCGCAGCTGATGTTAAAAAAGGCGAAAAAATAATTGATGTTGCCATCCGCTATGGTTATGATTCTCAATCCGCTTTTTCAAGAGCATTCAGCCGGTTGCACGGCGTAGCGCCGTCCCTGGCCCGAGATGAGAATACAACGCTTAAAGCATTCCCACGCCTGACCTTCAAACTTATATTAATGGAGGGAACTGCTGTGGAAAAGAATAATGGCAGCAGAACAAACATTATAGGTGCCGGAGAAGTGGGTTACGCAATTTCAGTTGATGAAGACAAGCATACGATTTATAAAACAAATAGCTCTTTTTGGGATACGAAAGGAAATGAGGTTATCGGCACAACTGCACTTCCTTTGTATGGAGCATTTGTTTCAGAAGAAAAATGTCATCTCTTTGGCGATGTGACTGGAAAAACGCTGTTGGAAATAGGCTGCGGAACCGGTCAATCTCTGCGGTATCACGGTGAACGCAAAGCTTCTGAGCTATGGGGCATCGATATTTCCGAAAACCAAATTGAAAAGGCCAGGCAGCATTTATCCTCGTATGGCTTTTCGGCGAAACTAATCTGTTCTCCCATGGAAGAAGACTGCGGCATCCCGGTGAATTATTTTGACTACGTTTATTCGATTTATGGCATAGGCTGGGCTACCAATCTCGAGGGAACTTTTTACCGGATTGCCTCTTATCTGAAAAAAGACGGTGTATTTATTTTCAGCTGGTCTCACCCAATACACAAATGCGTTGCCGTCGAAAACGATGCCCTTTCCTTTAAAAAATGTTATTTTGACGAATCCTGGTATTCCGTATCTCTTGAGGGAGGCTCGATATCTTTGTCGGACCGAAAGCTGTCAACTTATATCAATGCATTAACAAAGGCAGGGTTTTTTATTGAGGAGATGATTGAAGAATCTGACGATGATATTATTCAATCAAATAAAGACAGTGACTTTGCCAAAAAGGCCAAAATGCTTCCTGTAACATTTGTAATCAAAGCAAGAAAATTGTAGTCCGTCTCATAACTCAAAAACAATTGCTATTTTTCTTCCCTTGAAATAAAATAACTATGTACACATTACTTTTTTTCGGGGAGCCTCGTATGTATATCCATTCGATTAAACTTGATAATCGCAGCGATAAGAATTTCCGTATAGAAAAAGCACACGGTCTTATCGACTACGTTTATCTTGTCATAAAAACACCCTGTGTTCTGGCGATACGAACACAGGTGTATTCCATTGCCTCTCCTACCGCAATACTTATCGATTCCCATACTCCATATAAATATACTTCGCTGAGTGATGATTACGAAGACGATTATTTTCATTTTGCAATAAAGGATAAAGAATCATTCATCGGGGAATTGACCTTTCCTTTCAACTCCCCTGTTACCTTATCTGATTACAAACCCGTTTCAGATATATTAAGGCTTATACGTGAGGAATTTATACAGCAGAATGAATACCCTCAAAGTGAGGAGGTTCTTTTCCTGTTAACAAAATACCTGATGATAAAGACCGGACAGCAATGGAATAAAATGAATTACCATGACAGAGAAGCACCACATTATGAACAGCTGGTGAAATTGCGGGAACAAATCATGGTTCATCCCGACAAGAACTGGACGATTAATGAACTGGCGGAAAGTGTCCATTTATCCATTGCCTATTTTCAGGTGTTGTACAAAAGGACCTTTGGTACCACCTGTATAAATGATGTAATTGAAGCACGAATCTCTCACGCCAAGGAATTGCTGTTATCTACAAATTATTCTGTAAATGAGATTTCTAAACTACTGGGATACAACGAGGTCTATCATTTTATACGCCAATTTAAGAAAATTGTTGGGCTGACCCCCGGCTCTTTTAGGAAGAAAATGATATGAAGCATATCCAATAAGCTTTTATATTGACATATAATATGATGTATAGATAAATAAAAACACAATAATAATTCAATTTATAAGTTGTTTTTATTTCTTATACTCTATTAACCCCATACTGTATCTGCTTTTCTTATATTCTCCATTGAGAGAATTATATGCTTATTTTATGTTATAATATCTCATTGAAAACCTTCTCCTTGTTTTGTATGGTTGTACTAAGGTATTAATTCCCATAAAGGAGGTATCATCATGTCAAAACGCATTCTCGCAGCCCTGTGTTGTCTTACGCTTATCCTGATGTTTGTTCCGCTTAAGGCTTCGGCCGCTAGTTTAGAACCCATCACTTTCAGCTTTACCGATGCTCATATGTCTGCACTGGAGGAATCCGGAACGGCCTTTACTCCCGAGCCAAATGTCATAGGCAGTATCGTCAACGATGAGCTCGATTATGACGGCGACGGCGCGGCATATAAGGTCAGTCATATCCCCGGCAAGGACTACACTGCCACACCAAACGGCGTCAAATTAGAGCCGGGTACTCCTCTCTCCGGCGAAGTAGAATGGACCATCTCCGCCTGGGTCTATGTTCCTTCTGCCGGCAATAAAGATGTTGCCGGAAAACAGAACCTAATCGGCGGCAGTATCCTTATCAACGGCAATTCCGCAAGCAACAATCATAAATTTCCGACCAATGCCGATGAGGCCGGTACGATTATTTATGACACATGGATGAATGTGGTTATGAAGGTTCCCGTCCTAGGTGAGAATATCAATTTTATTCATTTTCGGTTCTATACCAATGACCAGCCCACCCATCCCGAGGTCTGGTACTGGGATAACATCTCCGTTAAAATGACCGCCGACGCACCGGAAATCAAAACCTCTTCCCTGGACGACGGTTTCCTTACGGTGCCGTATGAGAAAGAGTTTGTTGCCGGAGGCAATCTGCCCATTACATGGTCCGTTAAGGACGGTGATTTACCCGTCGGTCTTACACTGTCTAAGGACGGTGTTCTCTCCGGTATTCCGGAAGAACTGGCGGATACAACGGTGTCCATCGAGGCAAAAAACGACTTTGGAACGGATACAGTGGATTATCGAATTGTCATTAGCGAAACAGACAGCGCATTTCGTCTTTCTGAGACCTTAGGTAAATCCCCCGGAAGCTCAAATCCCATCATCACCCACAAATACGGCGCTGACCCATGGGCTATTGAATACGATGGCCGGCTCTATGTCTATATGACCGCAGATACCTATAATTATGATACGGAAGGCAATATCACCAGTGCCGTCTATGGTATTATCAAGCATATCAATGTCGTTTCTACCGCCGATATGGTTAATTGGACGGACCATGGCTCCATTCCGGTCGCCGGTACGGACGGCATTGCAAAATGGGCTAAAAACTCATGGGCACCCTGTGTCGTGCAGAAGAAGATAGACGGCAAGGATAAATTCTTCCTCTATTTTGCCAACAACGGCAGCGGTGTCGGTGTTATTGTCGGCGATAGCCCGGTCGGTCCATGGGCGGACCCCAACGGTAAGGCTCTTGTCGACCACAGCACCCCCAACTGCAACAGCAAATCCGTTCCCTGGTGTTTCGACCCCGGTGTATTCGTAGATGATGACGGCACCGGTTATCTATACTTTGGCGGCGGAATCGACGGCCTCAGCGCCTCGAATCCCAAATCCGCACGCGTCGTAAAGCTTAAGGATAATCTTACTGAAATCGACGGTATCCCTGAGGAGCTTGACCCGCCGTATTACTTCGAAGCATCCGCTATGCATAAGTATAACGGCAAATACTACTTCTCCTACAGCTCCAATTTTAACAGCCCGGGCGCTCTGGACGGTGTCAGGCCCGGCAGCGGGGATATCGGATATATGATGGGAGACAGCCCGATGGGACCGTTTACATACGGCGGAGTCGCCTTCCCGAATACAGGTGTTTTCGGCTTTGGCGGAGGCAATAACCATCATTGCCTGTTCTCCTTCAAAGACCAGTGGTATATCGCCTATCATACCCTGCTGGTATGGAAGGACGTCCAGGATAAAAACGGGCAGTATTACCGCTCAACCAGCATAGACAGACTAGAATATAATGCGGATGGCAGCCTCATCACTGCAACCGGTACCAGAGAGGGCATACCACAGCTTCAAACGCTTGACCCTTACACCCGAATCGAGGCGGAGACCATCGCATGGAATGGCGGCATTGAGACAATAATGCAAGACCCCGCTATGGTAGAAAGTACAAATCTTTATGTTACAAGCATTGAGAATGGCGATTGGCTGTCCGTTTCACAGGCTGACCTTGGCAATACCGGTCCCATAGACCTCACCGTCCGTGCAGCCGGAAAGCGCGGCGGCATAATTGAGCTGCGTACAGGCTCTCCTGATCCGGACAGTGCAGAGAGCAAGCTGTTGGCCTCCCTGACAGTCGGTGCCGGAGACGGAACAACGTGGAATACTGAGACGGTTTCACTTTCTTCCGAGATTACAGGCACACAGGATTTATTCCTGGTATTCAAAGGCGACGCCAACCACACCGAGCTGTTTGACTTGGATTGGTGGCAACTAAGCAGTGGCAGCAGTGATGCAGACACTACACCAGCGGCTGATGACACCTCCTCACCCGATGTTACTCCTCCTGCTGCACCGGATGCACTGGAAGCCGGAAGCGAAACCCTTGAAGCAGACCAGAAAGCTCCGGTTGGTCTTCTGATTGGCTTATTTGCAGTTCTTGTATTATGTTCAGCCGGTATTGTAATTTTCATAAATAAACGTAAAAATAGATAAGATAGTTACATTCATTGCTTCACAAATAACATTATATATGAAAAAGATGGCACTGCGTTCGATTAAACATCAAATTCAGTGCCATCTTAATTTATGGCTTCTTATATGTGTCCTGTGTTACATAATATCCTTTAATTTATTAATCAACGCCCTGTCGGCAGGGAGCCAATTAACACTATCCAATGCTTCCTTCGCCAGCCATTTTGATGCCTCATGTTCATTTAAAACTAAATTTCCTGATTTGAATGTACAGATAAAACAATGCATTGTCAGATGGAATTGAGGATAATCATACTCAACAATATCTATCCGCTCCCCAACCAATATGTCTATATTAAGTTCTTCCTTTATTTCACGTATCAACGCTTCCTGCGGTGTCTCTCCAGCTTCTATCTTTCCGCCAGGAAACTCCCAGAAGTCCTTAAAGTCACCGTAGCCTCGCTGTGTTGAGAATATCTTATCTTCGTGCTTAATAATCGCTGCAACTACTTCGATTGTCTTCATTGTACTTCTCCTCTTGTTCACTTACACATCCTCTCCATCCCCTTACTCTTTTATCGCAGCAACCATCTCCTTTACATATTTGGCCGCAGGATTTATACATTCCTCGCCGTACTGCCCGACAATCCTTACGATGGCACTTCCGACGATTACTCCGTCCGATATTTGTGCCATTGCCTGGGCTTGCTTTGGGGTTGATATGCCAAACCCGATTGCACAGGGAATATTCTTAACCGCCTTCACATTCCTCACCATCGCTGCTGAATCAAGTCCTATGTCATGTCTTACTCCGGTTACGCCCAGGGAAGATACACAGTAGATAAAGCCCTCGGCCTCAGCCGCTATGCTGCTGATACGCTCCTTTGATGTAGGGGCTATCATGGATATATACGTAATGCCGTATGTCTTACAGTACGGTTTTATCTCATTCCGTTCCTCATAAGGCAAATCCGGTACGATGATTGCATCTACCCCGGCCTCCTTGCAGTTTTCTAAGAACCGTTCCGTTCCGTAGGAGAATACCGGATTGACATACGTCATAAATGCAATCGGAACATCGCAGGTCCTCCTTATTCTCTTTACCATGTCGAATATTTTATCCGTTGTGGCTCCTGCGGATAATGCCCGGATGTCTGCGGACTGTATCACCGGTCCCTCCGCCACCGGGTCTGAAAACGGAATCCCCAGCTCGATTAAATCTGCTCCCGCAGCCGCCAGCACATGAACCAGCTTCTCGGTCACCTCCATGGAGGGGTCCCCTGCCGTAATAAACGGAATAAAAGCTTTCCCTTTTGAAAATACATTCCCGATTCTACTCATGGATATCCACCCCCTTGTATCTTGCTATTGCCGCCACGTCCTTATCTCCTCTTCCCGATAAATTGATGACCATAATTTTATCCTTATCCATCGTCGGAGCCAACTTTATTGCATGGGCAACCGCATGGGCACTTTCTATCGCAGGAATAATTCCTTCGGTTCTTGACAGATATTCAAATGCCTCCACCGCTTCATCATCCGTCACGGGAACATATTCCGCCCGCTTTATATCCTTAAGGTATGAATGCTCCGGGCCAACTCCCGGATAATCAAGGCCGGCAGAGATTGAATAAACCGGTGCAATCTGTCCGTATTCGTCCTGACAAAAGTAAGACTTCATGCCATGAAATATTCCCACCTTTCCGGTTGCCATGGTCGCAGCGGTTCTATCTGTATCCAAGCCATGACCTGCTGCCTCGCAGCCGATTAACCGAACCTCGGGATGCTCTATGAATTCATAGAAGATACCCATTGCATTACTGCCCCCTCCGACACAGGCAAGGACTGCATCCGGCAGCCTTCCCTCCGCTGCAAGCATCTGCTCCTTTACCTCTTTTCCTATAACACTTTGAAAATCCCTTACCATCTCCGGGAAAGGATAGGGACCCATCACGGACCCCAGCACATAATGGGTATCCTCGATTCTGGTCGTCCACTCACGGAAGGTTTCATTCACTGCATCCTTCAGGGTCTGCGTTCCTGAGACCACCGAATGTACCTTTGCACCCAGAAGCCGCATTCTATATACATTTAATGCCTGACGCTCAGTATCCTCCTTACCCATGAATATCTCACATTCAAGTCCTAATAATGCTGCCGCCGTTGCGGTTGCCACTCCGTGCTGACCCGCACCTGTTTCTGCAATTACCCGGATTTTTCCCATTCGTTTTGCCAATAATACCTGTCCGAGTACATTGTTGATTTTATGAGAACCGGTATGATTCAGGTCCTCCCTTTTAAGATAAATCTTTGCTCCCTTTAAATCCTTTGTCATGTTCTTTGCATGGTACAACTCTGACGGTCTTCCGGCATAGTCGGCCAAAAGGGTATTCAATTCACAGATAAATTTTTTATCGTTTTTATAATGGTTATAGGCAGCTTCCAGCTCAATCATTGCATTCATCAGTGTCTCCGGTATATATTGTCCGCCATAAATTCC
This sequence comes from Bacillota bacterium, assembly GCA_023419655.1. Lineage (GTDB taxonomy): Bacteria > Bacillota > Clostridia > Lachnospirales > Lachnospiraceae > Mobilitalea. The sequence continues at coordinate 25,134 of JAEZXP010000174.1, forward strand.
AAATCTTCCTTTTTTCATTCTTTCCTCCAATCCTTACAGCCTCGGATGCTTGCTATGATTTCCCCTATTTTTTTGGCATCCTTCACTCCGTCTGTCTCTACTCCGCTGCTGATATCTACCCCATAGGGGTGAAGCTGTGCTATCGCATGCAGCACATTCTCATTATGAAGCCCTCCAGCCAGAAAATACGGTTTCTCCGGCTGACGAATCATCGACCAATCAAAGGCTTCTCCGCTTCCACCGTATTGCTCCTTATGATAGGTGTCAAACAGCAGAAATTCACAATCCCTTGTGCCATTCGGATGCATGGTTTCGCCTTCTCTCATACGGACAGCTTTTATAATCGGATGACGTATCTTTTGTTTCAGCTCCCGGATATATCCGTCATCCTCCTCTCCGTGGAGCTGGACAAAATCAATAACCCCCACTCTGCATAGCCTGGCAATCCTGCTGATATCCTCATTGACAAAGACCCCAACGGCAGCGATTCTTGCATCAAGCCTGCGTTTAAGCGCCATCGCTGTGGTTTCATCCACCTGCCTTCGGCTCTGTGCAAATACAAAGCCTATATAATCCGGCAAATAATCATTCACCGCCTCAATATCTTCCGGTCTTGTTAA
>JAEZXP010000185.1 GCA_023419655.1 Bacillota bacterium
TATTGGAGATGTTTATATCAATGATATTGTCTGCGTCAATCAGTTTCATGACATCACGGATACTTTGTTTGCAGGTGTCCACCTCAAGCTTTAGGCTCTTATCCTTGCTCTTTAAGACAGTTATCCCATCCTCCCCACTAAAATTAGCCGGCTCCTTCAGCTTCATATCTACAAGTTTCTTATTCAGATAATGGTATTTTAAGTTTTCCATGGAATCGTCGGTTACAATTGTGCCATTATTTATGATGATGATTCTTTTGCAGAGCTTTTCGATATCTCCCACATCATGACTGGTGAGGAAAATTGTTGTACCATATTCCTTATTCATCTGTTTTATTAATTTGCGGATATTTTCCTTAACCACAGGGTCCAGGCCGATAGTGGGCTCATCTAGGAACAGAATCTCAGGCTCATGTATCGGAGAGGCCACAATTTCACAGCGGATTCTTTGACCAAGGGAAAGGTTCCGCACCGGAGTATTGATAAAATTGTCCAAATCGAAGACAGCGCTTAGTTTTTCAACCTGTTTTTCAATCTTCGCATCAGGAATATCGTAGACAGCACCAAAGAATCTAAAATTATCATATGGCGTCAGATGGGTCCAAAGCTGCTCCTTTTGTCCAAAGACGGTTCCAATCTTATATGCAAGCTTTTTCCTCCGGCTCGTAGGACTTATCTCGAGTACAGATACTTCTCCCTTATCCGGATACAGGATACCGGTGAGCATCTTGATGGTTGTACTTTTACCGGCTCCGTTGGGTCCTATGAATGCAAGAATTTCGCCTTTTTTTACGGAGAAGCTAATGTCATCCACCGCAGTAAGCTCCTTGTATTTTGGATGGAATATAGACTGGATACTTCCCGTAAGTCCCTTTTCTTTTATCTTTACCCGGTATTTCTTCGTAAGATTCGTCACTTTAATTGCTTCCATATGATATTTCCCCCACCACTGCATAGAGTAATTACCGTTAAATAGGTAAATTTCGGATTAGTATAACATGGAATTATTCTGGTTGCAAGCATTTTGTCAGAAAATAACCACGCATTCATAAAGGTGTCAGAAAGTATTTTGCGGGATAAGTGATTAGAAATTGACATAGCCATAAAATTATCATATAATAGCTAATACAAAGTAAATAGATATGATTAATATGTGATTGTTAAATTACTGTCAAAAGGAAAATGAGTGTGCTTTAGATATGTACAATAAATGAAGATTCTCCATATTTACTACACATTTTATTGCTATTATAAAATAGAATCAAGAAAAGGGAGGATGTTTATGTCTTCAAATCCTATGGTAACAATTCTATTCATAGACAATATGACATGTGTTAATTGTGAGAACACAATTGAGCATGCCCTAACCGGATTAGCGGGAATAAAAAAGGTGAATGCCAGTTACTCATCGGGAACCGTAACCGTAACATACGATACAAATGAAATCGATTTAAAGAGAATTGAAGAGCGGATTGAGGAACATGATTACCATGTAAAAAAGAGAAAGCATAACAATACAGGCAAAGAGGAAGCGGAAGAAGAGAAAACAAAGAAGCCGGCAGAGCTTACGGATATTATCGGACTGGGAATTATAGTCTTTACAATCTATATCCTAGTCCGGCGGTTTGGACTGATGAATATTTTCAACGCATTTCCGATTGCAAAAGAGGGTATGGGTTATGGAATGCTATTTGTAATCGGATTACTCACATCCGTACACTGTGTGTCCATGTGCGGCGGTATATGCATTTCTCAATGTGCTTCAAAAAATCCCTCCGATAAGACAAGTGGGTTGACGGCCTTAAGGCCGAGCTTCTTATATAACCTTGGCCGGGTTATTTCTTATACGGTCATCGGAGGAATTGTCGGATTACTTGGGTCGGTGGTTAGCTTTTCCGGTGTTATGAAAGGCATGGTTCAGATACTGGCAGGTCTGTTTATGGTTATTATGGGAATAAACATGCTGAATGTATTTCCGTGGCTTCGCAGATTAAATCCCAGGATGCCCAAAATATTCGCAAAAAAGATATACGGCCACAGAGCAAGGAATAATCGTCCGCTTCTTGTCGGATTATTAAACGGTCTTATGCCTTGCGGACCTTTGCAGGCGATGCAGCTTTATGCATTGTCAACAGGAGACCCCTTAAAAGGAGCCTTCTCCATGTTCCTGTTCAGTGCGGGAACATTTCCCCTGATGTTTGCATTTGGGGCTTTAAGCGCACTCCTTAGCAGTAAATTTACAAAAAAGATGATGAAAGCAAGTGCGGTTTTAGTTCTTGTGTTAGGTGTCGTTATGTTCAACAGAGGTGCGGTGCTTTCCGGATTGACCTTATCCATATTTCCGCCTTCAACAAGGACAGCAGATGCTTCGAATATTGCCGTTATTCAGGACGGGATTCAGACGGTAACAACAGGTCTTTATCCCGGCAGCTATGAACCGATTGTCGTACAAAAGGATGTTCCGGTAAAATGGGTCATTCAGGCAGAAAAGGGAGATGTTAACGGCTGCAACAACAGCATTGTGGTTCCAAAGTTTAATATACAGCAGGATTTGGCAGTGGGAGATACGGTAATTGAATTTACGCCAGGCAGCAACGGAACCTTTCCATTCAGCTGCTGGATGGGTATGATTCGAAGTGAGATTGTCGTCGTTGACGACTTGACGGTTGTCGATTAGCAATGAAAATCAATATAAAAGGTAAGAAAGCATATAATAAAAGAAAGGATAAAATGATGGGTAAACAGACAAATAAAAAATTAAATAAGAAAAATAATATGAAGAAATTAATCTTTATTGCACTATCCTCAGCGGCAGTATTAGCAATAGCCTTTTCGATTGATACACCGGGCTCGCCATCCGATAATGGTACAAAAAGCGACAATCTTCGAGCAAAAAAAGTTGTCGATGATGATATCGTTATTCCTATCGGTGATATTACAGAGACCGCCAGATTTTACCCGGCCAAGATGAATGGAATAGAACTGGAGGCTCTGGCTGTAAAGGCGCCGGACGGCACCATACGAACGGCATTTAATACCTGTCAGGTTTGTTATTCATCAGGCCGCGGATATTATGTACAGGAGGGCGACGCGCTGGTATGCCAGAATTGCGGCAACCATTTTTCAACGAATCAGGTCGAGATAACCCGGGGAGGATGCAATCCTGTTCCAATTACGGATGCGTATAAGACGGTTGATGATGATAATATTACCATATCAAAAGAATTTTTAACCCAGGCTACCGTTATTTTTCAGAACTGGAAATAGTGAATGAGGTATAATTATAAAAAAAATTTTTAAAAAAATCTCAAAAAAAATTGATAAAACCATATATATTGTGATATAATCCGTTTAGTAAAAAAAAGGTTGCGTGTGAAAGGACAAAGAATAGCGGTATATTTATTAATATTCATATGGTAAAAAGTATTTCGTTGTTTATTCCGAATTTCATTCGTCATGGTTACTGACAATCGCTTATCATTTAAGGGGGAATATCTATGTCATATGTACACGAAGTACTTCAGCAGGTTATTGCAAGGAATCCGGGAGAACCGGAATTTCATCAGGCTGTTAAAGAAGTATTAGAAACACTGGAACCGTTATTAAAAGTACGTCAGGATTATCAAAGAGCCGGTATTTTAGAAAGAATTGTAGAGCCTGAAAGGCAGATTATCTTCAGAGTACCGTGGGTGGATGATCAGGGCAAGGTTCAGGTTAACAGAGGATTCAGAGTTGAATTTAACAGCGCAATAGGTCCCTATAAAGGCGGATTGCGTTTTCATCCTTCGGTTTACCTGGGAATCGTAAAGTTTTTGGGCTTTGAACAGATATTTAAAAACTCTCTTACAGGAACGCCTATCGGAGGCGGTAAGGGTGGCAGTGATTTTGACCCGAAAGGAAAATCTGACGGAGAAATCATGCGGTTTTGCCAAAGCTTTATGACGGAATTATATAGACATATCGGAGCGGATACCGATGTTCCTGCAGGCGATATCGGTGTGGGAGCAAGAGAAATCGGCTATATGTTCGGACAGTATAAGCGCATAAAGAATGTATTTGAAGGTGTACTGACAGGAAAAGGATTGACCTACGGCGGAAGCCTTGTCAGAAAGGAAGCTACAGGCTATGGACTTATCTATCTTGTAGATGAGATGCTGGCAGACAACAAAAAAAGCTTTAAGGATGCCACGGTTGTTGTATCCGGCTCCGGAAATGTTGCCATCTATGCTGCAGAGAAAGCGATGCAGTTGGGTGCAAAGGTTGTGAGCGTAAGCGACTCCAACGGATATATCTACGATGCCGGCGGAATTAAGCTTGATACCGTCAAGCGGCTTAAAGAAGTTGACAGAGCAAGAATTAAAGAATATATTACCATTCATCCCGAAGCCGAATACCATGAGGGATGTGCGGGAATTTGGAATATACCTTGTGACATCGCACTGCCTTGTGCCACACAGAATGAATTAAATGGAGAGGCAGCCAAGGTCCTTGCAAAGAACGGATGCCTGGCAGTGGGAGAGGGAGCGAATATGCCGACTACTCCGGAAGCGGTAGAGGTGCTAAAAAGTAATAAGGTTCTCTTTGCACCGGCCAAAGCGGCCAATGCCGGAGGCGTTGCAACCTCTGCTTTGGAAATGTCTCAAAATAGCCTGAGCCTTTCCTGGAGCTTTGAAGAAGTGGATGCGAAGCTGAAAGACATCATGGTGAATATATATAAGAATATAAGTGAGGCAGCAAAAGAATACGGCTGTGAAGGAGACCTGGTCGCAGGGGCCAATATTGCCGGATTTATAAAGGTTGCAGACACGATGCTGGCTCAGGGTATCGTATAAGAAATCATTAAAGTGAAAAATAAAAAGGCATGGTGGCTGAAATGGCTGACCATGCCTTATTTTTGCATACTATTCAAGAAAAGACGAGCGTATCTTGTCAATTGTCTCTGCCTGAACACCAATTCCTTTTTTGATATATTCCATGAAGGAGCCATAGCGTTCCTCTGCTTTTCTGAACGACTGTTCAAGCCAATGGGCTCTTACACTCAGATAGATTGACATTGCAAGAATTTCTTCTTCTGCTTTTCCATTCTTGCGGGCTTTTTCCATCAGCCGTTCATTTTCTGCCTTCCGGCCCTCAACCGTCCGCATATAATCGGACAGGATATCCTCCTTGCTGACACCAAGGATTGAGAGAATAATTGCCAGCATAATACCCGTCCGGTCTTTTCCGGCATAACAGTGAAAATAAATTCCGCCCTCCGTTCGATTTGAAACAAGCTCCACAATATCATAAAAGCATTGGTTGGCATGCCTGTTGGTGATGAACTGGGCATAGATTTCTCCCATATAGTCATCCGCACCCTCAGGATTTTTATACCACATGGAATTTCTTTGGGATGCTTCATCCATATTCAGCATAACCTCAAAAATATGCTGGTGCACGCCGGGAATCTCTCCGTTGGGCTCTGCATGGCAGGCTTTTTTGTTTCGCAAATCAATAATGGTATCGATATGGTATGCTTGGCAGAAATCCTTTTTTTCCTTTTCGGACATTTCATAAAGCTGTCCACCGCGATACAGCCGGTTTGGCTTTATGCGTTTTCCTTCATATCCTGCTATACCTCCAAGATTACGAAAATTTACCGGTGTAACTTCTGTAACAGCCATAAATTCTTCCCTCCTTCTGCTTAACAGTATAGCATAGTTTCAGCTTTCCTGCCCGAAAACCTTTGACATTAAATCGGATAAAAATTACTAAAAATAGAGTTGCGTTTGAGAATAAATTATGATATAGTAAATGAGTTAGTTTAGACTAACCATATTTTTAATTACAAGTTAGTTATGACTAACTCGATAAAATACAATAGGAGGAGCTTTTTATGGAAAGCAAGAAAATCACGGCGAAGGATTTGATTAATATCGGAATATTTGCAGCAATTTATTTTGTTATATTGTTTGCGGTAGCGATGATTGGTTTTTTCCCGCCTTTTATGCTTGTGCTTTGCTTTGTCTGTCCAATTGCAACGGGCATACCATTTATGCTTTATATGACAAAGGTTCATACGTTTGGACAACTTACAATCTTCGGGGTTATTGTTGGTCTCGCAAATATGCTGATAGGTGACCAATGGATTACGTTGGCTTTTGCAGCTGCTTGCGGATTGCTGGCGGACCTTATATACCTTTCCGGCAGATACCGTTCAAGCAGCCGGGCGATTATCGCCTATTCTGTTTTTAGTATTTGGACATTTGCAAAGATGCTGCCGGTTTTCATTATGCGTGACAGCTATTTTCAGTCCATGGGAGAAGGATATGGG
>JAEZXP010000228.1 GCA_023419655.1 Bacillota bacterium
GCGTTCCCTCTACGACGGGGCTATATTTGGGAGAGGAGCTGTAATTCGTATTACTCAGATATTTTGCTTCCGAAGAAGTCAGAGTCAGCGCCAATCCACCCAGATAATCGATAATTTTTTCAAAATTCTCAAAATTCACCAGTACACAGCCATCCAAGCGGATGTTGAAGTTAAGGGCTATGGTTTCATACAGCAAATCCACATCACCCTTTTCGTATACGGAGTTTAGCTTATTCTCTTTGTATCCGGGTATCTGCACAAGCGTATCCCTCAAAATAGAGGTCAGTTTTATGGATTTACTGTTCTTGTTCAGCGTGGCTATTATAACCACATCTGTCCTGCCTCTTGATGAACCTGAACCGATTGCCTCTTCACCAAGCAGCAGTATATTATATACTCCTTCATCCTGCCTTCCGTATCCGGGGTGGTCCGGCCATTCAATTGTATCCGGGTCTATCTCTTCACTGTCAGAAGCCAGGTCATCATCATCGATATAATCTACATCCTCCACAACATCAGGCTCATTACTAAAGTCCTGTGTCCAGGTGTTCCATATCTTGCTGCCGACATTAATACCCATCTTTAGCAGCAGTTGATTTCCGGGCTTTGTAAATCCCAGAAAAAAGGCGCTGCCCAATAAGAGTACGATTCCCGCAATTACACCTATCTGGATTTTCATCATTCTGGCCTTTTTCTTACTTTTTAAGGCTCCTGCCTCCAGATTCTCCAGTTCCTCGCTGATTTGCTTAGCAAGGGAATTATTTATGTCAAATAGGGTCTCATCAATAATCTCCGCCGGAGCCATCTGTTCCAAAGCAGCCGCTTCTTCATCCTCCTGTAAAGCTTCCTCCGCTTCCGGTACATCTTTGCTGCAATAATTTACGACATCCTCTGCGGCGTCCTCATTCTCTGCATTATCCATCGGTGCATGATTTTCTTCTGTGTTATCTTCCACAGACGACTCCTTTGCGGTATCCTTTTCTCCGGCATTATCCTCTTCCAAAGAGGCTTCTGAGCTATGTTTTTCTCCGGCCGGATTTACTTCTGTTATATCTTCTTTTGAATAATTGTCTTCTGCAGGGACTTCTTCACCGGATTGACTTTCCAAAGAAACTGCGGTCTCCTCCCTTACCGCAGTTTCCCCGGTATCCTTACTAACCGATACATCCATACTTGTACTGATATCAACATCACTTAGCACCCTGTCAATATTCTTATAATAATTGGCTTGAAACTCCGGATCATTTCCAAAGTCAAAATCATCATGCGTATTGCCCTTTGACATACTTCCATCTCCTACTAATCATCATATCCTTCACCTGATAACATAATACATGTGTCAGATAAACGCATTAATTAATCTTATTCTCAATAACCTTTTCAAGAAACTTATATACCCTGACAGTGGATGAAATACTGACTTCCTCATCAATAGTATGAACGCGGGACATATCCGGACCGATGGATACTATATCGATTCCGGGCATTTTTTCAGCGATTAGTCCGCATTCCAGGCCGGCATGAATTGCCTCTACCTTCATCTCTTTGCCGTACATCTCTTTATGGTGCTTCTGCATATGCTCCCGAAGTTTTGATTCTTTCCTGAATTCCCATGCAGGATATTCGGCACGGAGAATATATTCTCCTCCTAAAAAATCAGCCATGTATTTCAGTCTGTCACTGACATAATGCTTATAGCTGCTCTTAGAGCTTCTTACGGAACTGCATACAACAGCCTGCTCCTCTTCCAGACGGAAAATCCCCAAGTTCAGGGAACTTTCAACAAGTCCTTCTATATCGGAGCTCATGACCTGTACCCCATACGGTATCTGTACCAGCAGGAATAAGAGCTTCTCAAAAGACACGGGATGAACAGGCTCATACTGACCCTCACCCATATCCTCTACCGAATATTCCAGCTCCGGTTCGCTGCTTTCCAATTCTTTTTTGTACACCGCCATCATTTCAGCGATATTATCACACAGCTTACCATATTCCTGCGAAGGGATTACCAGCTCTGCAAAGGCTTCCCTTGGTATAACATTATCCTTATAGCCTCCCTCCATATGAAGTACTCCATAAGAACTCTTTTCTCTTAAATCAAACAGCAGACGGGCTAAAAGCTTATTGGCATTGGTACGGTTATGAACAATATCAATCCCTGAATGTCCGCCCTTTAAGCCGCCTATACTGACCTTTATCTTTTTGCCGCTTTCTGTTACTCTCTTTAACGGTAATGTACAGGTTCCTGTTAATCCCCCGGCACAGCTTGCCAGCAGATAACCTTCCTCCTCTGAATCCAGGTTAATCATATACTCTGCCTTTAAAGCAGACAAATCCAGCTCCTTTGCACCGTTCATTCCCACCTCTTCATCTGTGGTAATGACCGCTTCAATCCTGGGATGCTTTAAATTATCGTCGGATAATAATGCCAATATATAAGCAACCGCAATTCCGTTATCAGCACCCAGCGTAGTACCGTCCGCTTTAAGTAAATCACCGTCTACAATCAGCTTTATCTCATCCTTAAGAAAGTCATGGGTACTATCCTTCAGCTTCTCACATACCATATCCATATGACCCTGGAGCATAATCGCAGGCTGATTCTCGTAACCCGTCGCTGCTTCCTTAATTATGATAACATTATTGGCCGTATCCTTATTATACTCCAAACCTCTGGCTTTCGCAAAGTCTACCAGATATTCACTAATTTCTCCTTCGTTTCCTGAGCCTCTCGGTATCTTTGAAATCTCACTGAAGTATCTAAATATTCCTTTGTAATCCATTTGTTCCAAATGTTTATCCATCCTATACCATGCCTTTCTTATAAAATTATTGAATGCTTCCATCCATCAATAAGGCATCGTATTCTATAGTGATTAGACGATACCTTTCTCCATCCGGTTCATTCCATATTTTTCAAATTAAACGATGCACTGCCTAGTTCTTAAAGCTGTGAATCGGCGCAGGAATTCTTCCTCCCCGGTTAATAAACCTCTCACAGGAAAAATTATTGACCTGCATAACGGGTGCATAACCAAGCAGTCCGCCAAACTCCACCGTATCCCCGCAGCTCTTTCCAATCACAGGAATAATCCTTACCGCTGTTGTCTTCTGGTTTATCATTCCTATCGCCATCTCATCCGCAATAATTCCGGAGATTGTGGTTGCCTTCGTGTCTCCCGGTATTGCAATCATATCCAGACCGACCGAACAGACACAGGTCATTGCTTCCAGCTTTTCTATATTTAATGCGCCTGCCTTCACTGCATTTATCATTCCCTGGTCCTCACTGACCGGGATAAATGCTCCGCTTAATCCTCCGACAAAGGATGATGCCATAACGCCGCCCTTTTTAACCTGGTCATTCAGCAGGGCAAGAGCAGCCGTAGTACCCGGAGCTCCGGCATATTCCAGGCCGATTTCCTCCAGTATCTCCGCTACGCTGTCACCTACTGCCGGTGTCGGCGCCAGACTTAAGTCTACAATTCCAAAGGGTATATTAAGACGCTTCGAAGCTTCCATCGCGACCAGCTGGCCTACCCGCGTTATTTTAAATGCTGTCTTTTTTATCGTCTCGCAAAGGGTTTCAAAATCCTCTCCTCTGACAGTCTCAAGAGCCCTTTTTACAACTCCCGGTCCACTGACCCCCACATTGATGACGGCATCTCCCTCTGTTATTCCATGAAACGCACCTGCCATAAACGGATTATCATCCGGTGCATTGCAAAAGACTACTAATTTAGCACATCCAATCGAATCCCTTTCCTTGGTATTCTCTGCCGTCTCTAAAATAATCTCACCCAGCAGCTTTACTGCATTCATATCAATACCGGTCTTTGTAGAGCCTACATTTACAGAGCTGCATACCCGTTCGGTACATTGAAGTGCCTTCGGTATGGACCTTATAAGCAGCTCATCTGAATGTGTCATTGCCTTTGTCACAAGGGCGGAATATCCGCCGATAAAATTCACCCCTACTTCATGGGCCGCCTTATCCAACGTTCTGGCAATCGTCACATAATCCTCTATCGTTTTACAGCAAGAAGCACCTATCAGTGAAATAGGTGTAACGGAAATTCTTTTATTTACAATAGGGATACCGAATTCTCTTTGTATCTTATTTCCTGTGGCTACCAGTTCCTTTGCCGTCCGGGTAATCTTATCATAAATCTTTTGATTTACCTCCGACAGATTAGGTCCTGCGCAATCAAGCAGGCTGATTCCGAGGGTTATGGTCCGGACATCAAGATTTTCCTGTTCAATCATCTTATTGGTCTCGATGACTTCATGTATATTAATCATGTTCCCAACTCTCCCATCTATAGTCTGTGCATTTTATTGAATATATCTTCATGCTGGGCCTTAATAACCACACCTATCTCCGTACCTATCTGGTCCAGCTCCTCTGCTATCTCATCAAACTTCTTTGGTGAATTGGCAGCATCAACAATCATCATCATATTAAAGAAATCCTGAACAATTGTCTGGGATATATCCAGAATATTGATGCTGTTATCCGCAAGATAAGTGCAAACCTTTGCTATAATACCAACCCTGTCCTTACCCACGACAGTAATTACCGTTCTCTTCATAAATGACCATACCTTTCATTCTATAAAATAACCATATCGGAGGGAACATCCCGGCGGGCCACACTCAAATTAAAATCCGGCGTAACAGCTCCAAGGCGCGATAATTCACATAATACGGTTTCATAAGCAAGTTCCTCATAGTTATTCTCTTTGCTCAAATGAGCAAGAAGAATATGCTGCTTTTTATTTTGAATCAACTTACTGATAAGGTCTGCGGACGTATCGTTGGACAGATGTCCCCGCTCCCCCGATATCCTCTGCTTCAGGTAATAGGGATATTTCCCGACCATAAGCATATTAATATCGTGATTCGCCTCTATCATCAGTGCATCCGAGCCTAAAAGCTTTGAGACGATATAATCATCATATGTACCCAAATCCGTGGCGACTCCTATCTTTTCACCGCCCATCTCCATTGTATAGCACACCGGATTCGAAGCATCATGGGAGGTAGAAAAGGGCTCAATGCTGATATCATTAATCATAAATGCATGATTCGGTTCAACATAATTAAACAGCTCATCCGCTATTTCGCCCAAAGACCTGGTCCGGCGCAAAGCCATGACCGTCTCGTATGTAGCATAAATCGGTATATTATACCTTCTTGCCATGATTCCCAGTCCTGACACATGATCCGAATGCTCATGCGTCACCAATATTCCCTGAATGGTATCCGGACATATGTCAATGCTGTTAAGACCATTTTCAATTCGTTTTGCGCTGACTCCGGCATCAACAAGCAGATTCGTCTTATCACTGCCTACAAAGATACAATTCCCACTGCTGCCGCTTGCTATACTGCATAATTTCATGTCAATCTTCCCATCTTCGTGTAATATTCTAATAGAGTATCCCCCATTTGAAGCCTTTTGTCAAGAAAAAACCGGACGGCAATCCGATAGCAGCTTATCAATCTGCTGCTCTATTTTGTATATATCCCCATCATTATAGATGACCTTTGAAAACCGGTTAAAGAAGTCTTCTTCCTTACTTTGACTGCTAAAAAT
>JAEZXP010000007.1 GCA_023419655.1 Bacillota bacterium
TCTGGAAGTAACGGTCCTTGCTTCCTTTTTCCATCGCGGCAATCGAGCCCATTCCGCGATAGACCTTATACTTTCTTCCCTGATATAATTCATAGGTACCGGGACTTTCATCGCAGCCTGCGAAGATGCTTCCCATCATACATACACTGGCACCTGCGGCAAGAGCCTTTGTTATATCTCCTGAATACTTTATTCCGCCGTCTGCTATAACCGGAATTCCATAAGCCTTTGCAACCTCATAGGTATCCATAATTGCAGTAATCTGAGGTACACCGATTCCGGCAACAACTCTTGTTGTACAGATAGAGCCGGGTCCTATTCCCACCTTGATGGAATTTACCCCTGCCTCAATCAAATCCTTTGCCGCTTCTCCTGTGGCCACATTACCGGCTATAATCTGTATATCCGGATATGCTTCTCTTACCATCTTAACAATACGAAGCACATTGGCCGAATGTCCATGGGCAGTATCAATAACAATCGCATCAACCTTTACCTTAATAAGTGCATCGACTCTGTCCATTATATTGCTTGTAATTCCTACTGCCGCCGCACAGAGTAATCTCCCCTGGTCATCCTTCGCTGAAAGAGGATACTTTATCTGCTTCTCAATATCCTTAATTGTAATTAATCCCTTCAGATTTCCCTCACTGTCGACAATCGGAAGCTTTTCTTTTCTGGCCTTACTCAGGATACGTTTTGCCTCATCCAGGGTAATGCCTTCCCTTGCCGTAACCAGACCTTCTGAGGTCATTGATTCCTTTATCTTTTTAGTAAAATCCTCTTCAAATTTCAAATCACGGTTGGTTATTATACCGACCAGCTTTTTACCTACCGTAATCGGTACGCCTGATATTCTATATTTAGCCATCAATTCATTGGCATCATACAGTGTATGCTCCGGAGATAAATAAAAAGGGTCTGTTATTACCCCATGCTCTGAACGCTTTACCTTATCCACCTCTTCTGCCTGCTCTTCAATTGACATGTTTTTATGGATTACTCCGATACCTCCCTGCCTTGCCATTGCAATTGCCATGCGGTTCTCGGTAACCGTGTCCATACCCGCACTCATCAAAGGTATGTTCAGCTTAATCTTTTTTGTCAGCAGAGTTGACAAATCTACCTGATTTGGTAATACCTCTGAAAATGAAGGTACCAGCAATACATCATCAAATGTAATTCCTTCGCCAATGATTTGACCCATTGTATTATTCCTCTCTTTCCTCTTATAAAATGATTTTATATGTCAGGGACAGCTCCCAATTCTAAATATTTTTAAAAGTATATCGAATTATGTATACCTTGTCAATCCCAAAAGATATGTCATGATTAACAGGATAAATACTAAATTGCCAGGTTCACATAAGCACAAACCTGGCAATGTTTTCAATTCTAATATGCTGAAATCTTTCTTGGACTTTTCTGTTTCATCATCGCAATCATCTTCTCACTTGGCTCAAAAATAATTCTCAGCTTCTTATTATCCGCACTGGCTATGATGACATACGGCTTACTATCCTTCGTCAATGATGAAAAGTCCTTTTTTTCTGTCTGTATGTGATTATAGCTATCCAGAGAAGCAGAATTAGCCGGAGCCATAATTTCAACCTGTTCAAAGTCTATGCGAAGTATTGTCTTACGTCTTGATTTACCGGTAATCCTATCAAAATCAATTTGCCCATCTACAAATACATACTCATATTCCACATTTAATTTCGGATACAGGAAAAATACCGCAATGATTATAGCGATGCCTATATAACTTAAAATCTGTCCCATCACTACGAGAAACAAGCCGACTAATACCCCTATCATCATTAACGCTCTAAGTCCCATGGTTGCGGCAGTATCTTTTCTTTTAACTCCTGCCTCTGCATATAGCTGATTCATTCTAACACCCGTACCTTTCTATTTATTACAAATTCTATTATGACTATGCCAAAGAATACCTTTGTCCTTATATTATATAATAATACATAATTGAAAGGTCTGCAAGTGCTACTCTACCTCTACTGTCCAATTATGAGTGTCCGAAATATTCCCAAGCTGAATGCCCGTGATATTATCATACAGCTTCTGGCTTAAACTGCCGATACCTCCGTCCATAATCTGCATCACTAAATCTCCTTTGCGCAGATGACCGACAGGCGATATTACCGCAGCCGTACCGGTGCCGAATACCTCCTCCAGCAGTCCTTCCTGATGGGCATCGCTAATCTCATCGATAGAAATCTTACGCTCCTCTACCGGGATTCCCCAGTCCTTGCACAGCTTTATAACCGAGTCTCTTGTGACTCCCGGAAGAATACTGCCGTTTAACTGCGGTGTTATAACAACTCCGTTTATTTTAAAGAAGATATTCATTGCTCCTACTTCTTCAATGTATTTTCTATGAATGCCGTCAAGCCACAATACCTGTGAATATCCTTCTGAATAAGCTTTTACCTGGGCACTTAAAGATGCCACGTAATTGCCTCCTGCCTTCGCTTCTCCGATTCCGCCCTTAACCGCTCTGACATAGTCATCTTCAATCCATATCTTAACCGGGTCAAGTCCTTCCGGATAATAGGGTCCCACCGGTGAAAGGATAATAATAAACTTATAGGAATAGGATGGCCGAACCCCAAGGAACGGGTCGGTTGCAATGATAAAGGGCCTTATATAAAGTGATGTGCCTTCCTTTGTAGGAATCCACGCTTTATCAACTCTAACCAGCTCTTTTATCGCCTGGACAAAATCTTCCTCGGGAATCTCAGGCATGCACAGCCTTTTACAGGTTCTGTTCGTACGCTTTGCATTCATATCCGGGCGGAACAATAATATTCTTCCATCCTTCGCCTTATATGCCTTTAATCCCTCAAACATCTCCTGTCCGTAATGAAATACCATCGCAGACGGTTCAAGGCTAATGGGCTGATACGGAATTATCCTTGCATCATGCCATCCTTTTTCGCCTTCATAATCCATAATAAACATATGGTCTGTAAATATTGTTCCAAACTTCAACGGATTATCTTTCTCAGGTAATTTTTTCGGAGCATTGGTTTTCTCAAATCTGATATCCAGCATTTTAATCTTCCCTCTTTCCTGCTTTATATCCCGGGTAAAAGAACTACCTTAGGACGAACCGGCCTTACCGGCAAATATTTTTATATATAATATCCCTTTTTTATGATTATTTCAAGTTTATTAGCATTATTTTTTTCTTTCATATTTGTAAAAGGTATATATAATATCATGATAGGTCTGCTCATCGGATTCTCCGGTTATGACCCAATCCTCCATCTCATCCAGATTCGGAAAATAAGCATCCGCCTTATATGCATAATCTATCTTTGTCACATGGGCCGTATCGCAGATAGAGAGCATCTGGCGATATATGCTCTCACCGCCAATGACATATATATCATTGGTATGATAGTCCCTGACTACCTCCAGGGCTTTTTCAATACTATTGACTACTACGGCGTCTGTTACATTATAATTCGGGTCCGAAGTAATAACTACATTCAACCGGTCCTTTAAAGGTACCCCTCCCGGAAAGCTCTCCAATGTCTTTCTTCCCATAATTACAGCCTTATGTATGGTTTCATTGCGAAAGAAACGCTGGTCTGCGGGTATCCTTACCAGCAACTTATTCTGATACCCTATCGCCCAATTCATGTCTACAGCTACAATAAGATTCATATTATCTCCCTCCCGTTCTTTTTCGATTTGCTGCAAAAGAGTACCCTTTTTATATTGCAACAGGTATATTTTCTACCTTCGGTCCATATTTATAATTTCTCAGTTCAAAATCTTCTGCTTTAAACTGATAGAAGTCTTTAATCTCAGGATTCATATAAAACTCCGGTGCAGCATATACAGGACGGGTAATAAGCTCCTGAACAATAGGAATATGTCTGTCGTAGATATGGGCATCCGCGATTACATGAACCAGCTCTCCCACCTGGTAGCCGCACACCTGCGCCAGCATATGAACCAATACGGCATATTGGCATACGTTCCAGTTGTTTGCCGCGAGAATATCATTTGACCGCTGATTTAGAATTGCATTCAATACAAGTTTGTCACTATCGGATTTCTTTGTAACATTGAATGTCACACTATATGCGCAGGGATACAGATTCATCTCATGAAGGTCCTGATGGACATAGATATTCGTAATGATTCTTCTGCTATAGGGGTTGTTTTTTAAATCGTATATTACCCTGTCTACCTGGTCCATCTCCCCTTCTTTGTACTGGTGCTTTACACCCATCTGATAGCCATATGCCTTTCCGATGGAGCCGTCCTCATCCGCCCAGCTATCCCATATATGGCTTTTTAACTGGTTAATATTATTCGATTTCTTTTGCCATATCCACAGCATTTCGTCGATACAGTATTTGAATGCCAGTCTCCGTAAGGTCAATGCCGGAAACTCCTTGGACAGGTCATAACGGTTTACAACTCCAAACTGCTTTATGGTATAAGCAAAGGAACCGTCCTCCCATTTTGGTCTGACCTTTTCTCCTTCGGTACTGGTTCCGTTATTGATGATATTCTTGCACATATTTATAAATATCTGGTCAGCTAAACTCATACAATTAACCTTTCCTTTCCTCTGTGTGAATTCATTTCACACTTGCCTGCAAGCTTTTCTCCCGGCTTTCATGCTGATTATTATTGTACATCACATGACGTATACAGGCAAGTCCCAGAAGCCGATTTGAAAAACACAAACTTTTCGGTATAAAAAAGGTACGAAATACAGATAAGCTCAATCAAGCTGTTTTGTACTTCGTACCTTTTTATTATTTGTCTATTCTACAGTCTTACTAACTGTTCCTCTGCAAATTTCTTAATGTTTGAGGCATTGGTATGCTTTGTGACGATTCCATTCCGGATGTCCAGCAGGGTAGGTGCCTGAAGTATACCATACTCTCTCACAATATCTGCATTTTCCTCCGCATCCACAACGGTATATGTCATACCCTTTAGATACTCCTTCGCAATATTGCAATTCGGGCAGGTTTTTGTTGTAAACAGATACAGCCCATCCCTCATCTTCTGGCTGGCGAAAACCATCTGGCTTTCACTATTTATCCCGGAGCTTACAGGCATCATCCTTGATTTTTCAACTTCATAAAGCCTTCTATTCTTATACTCCTGGGCTTTCCCCTCATTCCAGTTCTGCACTGGACGGTAATAGCCGGTAATACGGCTGTATACCTCTGCCTTTTTGCCGCATTCAGGACAGGTAAAATGCTCTCCTGCCAGATACCCATGGGTACCGCATACGGAATATGTCGGAGACATCGTATAGTATGGCAGTTTATAGTTTTCGGCAATCGTTCTTACCAGTTTGGCAGCAGCCTGCCAGTCAGGAAGCTTTTCTCCCAGGAATGCATGGAATACTGTTCCTGATGTATACAGAGTCTGAAGCTCATCCTGTATATCCAGTGCCTCGAATACATCCTCTGTATATCCTACAGGAAGATGGGAGCTGTTGGTGTAATAAGGGGTATCTCCCGGCTTGCCTGCCGTCTTAATATCAGGATAATGTTTTCTGTCATGCTTTGCAAGACGAAAGCTTGTGGATTCTGCCGGAGTTGCCTCCAGATTATACAAATCACCGTACTCCTCCTGATAATCCGACAAACGTTCACGCATGTGGTTAAGCACCTTGATACTGAATTCCTTGGTTGCCGTATTCGTCATATCTTCTCCGAGCCATTTTGCATTCAGGCCGACTTCATTCATTCCTAAAAGTCCGATTGTGGAGAAATGATTATCAAAGGTACCCAGATAACGTCTTGTATACGGATAGAGGCCTTCCTCCATAAGCTTGGTAATAACATTTCTTTTAACCTTCAGTGAGCGGGCGGAAATATCCATCATTCTGTTAAGGCGTTCAAAAAACTCTTCTTCGCTGGCTGATAAGTATGCAATCCTTGGCATATTAATGGTGACAACACCAACTGAACCGGTGCTTTCCCCTGAGCCGAAGAAGCCTCCGCTCTTTTTCCTGAGCTCACGCAAATCCAGCCTGAGCCTGCAGCACATTGAACGAACGTCACTGGGCTCCATATCACTATTGATATAGTTTGAGAAATAGGGTGTTCCGTACTTTGCGGTCATCTCAAACAACATACGGTTATTCTCTGTATCAGACCAATCAAAATCCTTCGTTATCGAATAGGTCGGAATCGGATACTGGAATCCGCGGCCATTGGCATCTCCTTCAATCATAATCTCGATGTAGGCCTTGTTCACCATATCCATCTCTCTCTTACAGTCCTTGTACTTGAAATCCATCTCTTTGCCGCCGACAATGCAGGGAAGCTCTGCCAAATCATCCGGCACAGTCCAGTCGAGAGTAATATTTGAAAATGGTGCCTGGGTTCCCCAGCGGCTTGGTGTATTAACACCATATACAAAAGATTGTATACACTGCTTTACTTCTTTATAGGTGAGATTATCTACTTTTACAAATGGAGCCAGGTATGTATCAAAGGAGGAAAAGGCCTGCGCTCCTGCCCATTCATTCTGCATAATACCAAGGAAATTAACCATCTGGTTACACAGGGTGGATAAGTGGCTTGCAGGGGAAGATGTAATCTTACCCGGTATTCCGCCTAACCCTTCCTTGATTAACTGCTTTAAGGACCATCCGGCACAATAGCCTGTCAGCATGGACAAATCATGAATATGAATATCAGCGTTACGGTGTGCATTTGCAATCTCTTCATCATATATTTCAGACAGCCAGTAATTCGCTGTTACTTTTCCTGAGTTATGCAAAATCAATCCTCCCACGGAATATGTCACCGTAGAGTTCTCCTTGACTCTCCAATCCTCTTCCTTAACATAACTATTAATTGTTTCTTTGTAGTCAAGGATTGTGGATTTCATGTTACGAATCTTTTCTCTGTTCTTGCGGTACAATATGTATGCCTTTGCAACGTCCGTATACCCTGTTTGCTCAAGTACGTGCTCGACACTATCCTGAATATCCTCCACGTGAATCTTATTTTCCTTAATCTTGCCCTGAAAATCTGCTGTAACACGCAATGAAAGTAAGCTGATAATCTCTTCTGTGTAAATCTTCTCTGTAGCCTTAAACGCTTTTGTTATAGCCTCGCTGATTTTTTGCAGGTTAAATTCCGAAACCTGCCCATCTCTTTTAAGAACATTAATCATCTGTAATAATCTCCCTTCCCTTCTCGTTTAACAAGAGAATCATGTTCGTATATCGTTATAATTCCATATTATCAGAATTAGAATCGTAAGTCAATATAAAAATACTAGATATATGCAGGTCTTTCTAACCATCCACAATATCTAGTATTACAATTCATATTATAAATAGTGAATAATCCCTATAATCTCTTCTATATTCCCTTAAATATGTTCTTAGGAATATAAGCCTTGACATAAATCCCGTTCTCTCTGTAATCCTCCTCAATCAGATTACCGTATTTACGAATCGTCTGTATCTTACCGGCCTCATTATAAGAAAATATCTCTTCGATAAGAATCTTCTGTTCCATTAATACCTGCTCGATAAGTTCCAGAAGCTTATCAACTCCCGCACCTGTTTTGGCAGATATCTTTACTGTATAATCAGCCTTAAAATCTTTTAGGGTCTGCTCTGTTACAAATTCCTCCCGCTCTCCTATAAGCTTATCCTGCTTGTTGAATACGGTAATTATCGTTTTATCCCGTATTCCCAGACTGGCCAGCGTATCATACACGATGTGCATCTGCTTATATGCGTAGGGATTAATGCTGTCAACTACATGAAGAATCATATCCGAGTATTTTGCCTCCTCCAGAGTACTTCTGAATGCATTAATCAGATGATGGGGAAGCTTACGGATAAAGCCTACCGTATCCGTAAATAACACCTGCTGGCCGCTCTCCATGGTATAGCTTCGGGTCGTAGGGTCCAGCGTAGCAAATAGCTTATCCTCTTCCAGTACCCCTGCATGGGTCAGATGGTTGATTAAGGTAGATTTTCCGGCATTGGTATAACCGACAATAGCAACCACCGGTATATTGCTCCGGCTTCGAAGGCTTCTGGCAGTTTCTCTGTTCTTCTCCAGACCCTCCAGTTCTCTTTTTAGCTGGGAAAGGCGGTCCCTTATGTGACGGCGGTCTACCTCTAATTTTTTCTCACCGGGTCCTCTTGTTCCGATTCCGCCTCCCAGTCTTGACAGCACATTTCCCATCCCCACCAATCTTGTGGAACGATATTTAAGCTGTGCCATCTCTACCTGAAGCTTACCCTCTTTGGTGGTGGCCCGTTTGGCGAATATATCAAGAATCAGAATCGTTCTGTCCAAAACTACTGTTTGCAATGTGTCCTCAAGATTTTTAAGCTGTGCCGGTGATAATTCATCATCACAAATCACTCCGGTAGCACCCGTCTCGAGAATCAGCTGCCTGACCTCCTCCATCTTGCCCTTGCCGATATAGGTTGAAGAGTGTATTCTTTCTCTGTTCTGAATTACCATGCCAACCGTTGTTCCCCCGGCAGTCTCCACCAGTTCACCCAGCTCTTCCAGGGCTTCTCTCGTATCGTCATTGTCCGAGACAGCGACTCCTATCAATATAAATTGTTCCTTTTGCTCTTCTATATCGTACAGCTTTGTCATCTTTCACTCCTTAAGGATTTATTATATCACTGCTTTCGGCCGGCATTCTCGATAATATAAAGGATTTCTCCCTTTTGGCATCCTCATCCTCCGGATATACCGCTATATAGCTTTGCAGCTTGGCCAGAGCCTTTTCAAAGTCTCCAAGGTATTCATAAACAATAATCTCATTTTTTAACATCGCTCTCATCCTATCCTCATCGGCAAATGCAATTCCCGTCTCCAGATAAGGTAGCGCCTGTTCATATTCTTCCATTTTTATAAGGCAATGTGCAATCTGATTATATACCTCCGGGGTACCAATATCCTCTTCTTCAATGTATTTCTCGTAATAATACTTTGCCGTCGAGTAGTCCTTTTTTTGGTTATAGATTTCACCGATATAAAAATATGCTTCTGCAAATCCATAAGCGAAGCTCTCACTCAGCTCCGGAAATGACTGGTCATGAAGGCCTTGGTAAAAATGTATCTTAGCCAGATTAAACTTATCTGCCTTCGTATTTACCGGAATCTCGGAAGCCTGTTTCAGCACCTCATGGCTCTCGTAGGTCCTGCCCGTCTTCTGCAGCAGATAATATTTTCCGAAATAATACTCATAATTATTCTTTTGCAAGGCAATCGCCCTGTCATAATCATCCAGCCCTTTTTCATATTCTCCTGTTTTTTGATAGGCATACGCCCTGTCCGCCAGCACCTGCGCTTCCTCTCCAAACTGCCGGATTATGTCCGTATATACCTCGGCCGCTTCCGCATAATCACCAACATTCATAAGCGCCTTTCCCTTATAATACAATATATCCATATCCAGGTCTGTTGATACACGGATATTCAGCGCTTCATCAAACTGTTCGATTGCTTCTTTAAAATTCTTCAGATGAATATATGCGATTCCTTTGCCTCTCAAAGCCCGCTTATTATTACCCAAAACGATGGCAATCTTTTTATCCATGATAACCTTGTCAAATTGCCTGGTGGCTTCTTCATATCTCGAAAGTCCGATAAGCGACATCCCATAACCGATATAATATTCCGCACGGTCAGGATTTTCATCGATGGCTAAGGCAAAATTCCTGACGGCTTCTTCATAATTACCTGCGGCAAAATATTTTTTTCCGTTTCTGTAATATCCGCCTGCACTGCTGCATCCGGACAGTAAGCTTATCATAATAAAAAATACTCCTATTAATACTAGCTTTTTCATTATGTTTGCCTCCATGGTATCAGAATAAACACATCATTTTCCGTTACAAAAACACTATATATAGTGCTTTTTATTACATTATACAGCACCATCCACGATATGGCAACAATCCATATCAAAAATTGGCAGTTAAATGGTTTTAAAAATACGCAGGTATAACCATTGTGCATGCGGTTTATACCTGCGTACCTGATTTTTATTTATTATTTTTTAGAATATGGAGAATGTCAGGAACAATGTAGCCATGATGGATGCTACCAGTGACACTACCGTAATCTGTGTATTGATTGAAGGGCCGGCTGTATCCTTAAAAGGATCGCCTACGGTATCTCCTACAACACCGGCCTTATGAGCCTCGGAGTTCTTGCCGCCATGATGTCCCGCTTCAATATATTTCTTGGTATTATCCCAAAGGCCACCTGCATTGGACATAAACAATGCAAATATCAGACCGCTTATAATATTACCTGTAATAAAGCCGCCCACAGCCTGAATACCGCCTATAAAGCCTACAACCAGCGTTGACAGTATTGCAAACAGACCTGCAGGGATTAACTCTTTTAATGCACCGACTGTTGCTATCTCGATACATTTATCATATTCAGGCTTAACACCTTCTTTGCCTTCTTTCAGACCAACAATCTCTCTAAACTGACGGTGAATCTCAGAAATCATACGCTGCGCGTTACGGTCTACACCAAGCATCAGCATTGCGGAGAATACCGGAGGAATCGCTGCTCCTACCAATAAGCCAAAGAATACGGTGGGGTTGGTTACGTCAAATCCGGTAATCTTTTCGATATTCAGCCCCAATGCGACAATCGCATCATTAACCTCTGTAATGAAGGCACCCAACAAGGCAATTACCGTCAGTCCCGCAGCACCGATGGAGAAGCCCTTTGTTACGGCCTTAACGGTATTACCTGCACTATCCAGAGAATCCGTAATCTCCAGCGCCTTATCTCCAAGGTCACCCATTTCAACAAGACCACGGGCATTATCTACGATTGGACCATATGCATCATTTGAAATAATCATACCTACGATGGAAAGCATACCTACGGCCGCCATTGCGATACCGAACATACCGTAGCCCTCTCCAAGAGGCTCAACAATTTTATATGCTGCAAGTGCGGATATTCCGATACCGACCATTGCAGGAAGAGTACTTAACAGACCATAGGAAATACCTGAGGTAATGGTAAATGCAGGACCGGATTCACAGGCCTTACCTACCATATGAACAGGCTTTTTATTGTCGTTTGTAAAATAGTCACTGGCAATACCAATAACGACACCTACTACCAGTCCTATCGCACTGGCACCCCATATACGCCAGTTAAAGTCGAATGCATAAGTTGCAATTGCTGTTAAAACACCATATATTACAGTTGTAACATAAGTATTCATATTCAGGGCTCTGGTAGGGTCTCCGCCCTCTTTCATATTCGCTGTAAACACACCTATAATGGATGCAAGCAAGCCTATTGCCGCATAGCACAGAACCATCGCCATATTCTTCTCCGAATTGCTTAGAGAGGTAGCCATAACCAAAGCTGCAGCCATTGAAGCTACGTTAGAGTCAAATAAGTCTGCACCCATACCTGCTACGTCACCTACATTATCGCCTACATTATCAGCAATAACAGCAGGATTTCTGGGGTCATCCTCAGGTATACCAAGCTCAACCTTACCGGCAAGGTCAGCGCTTACGTCCGCTGTCTTGGTAAATATTCCGCCGCCGGCCTTGGCAAATAGAGCCAGCGAGCTGGCACCAAAGGAAAATCCTAATAATGCGGAAGTGTTTCCGGTAATCATAAGAACCAGGGTTACTCCCAAAAGACTGGAACCGACAACGGCCATTCCCATAACGGCGCCGCCGCGATAGCCTGCCATAAATGAAGGCTTAATTCCCTTTGTTGCTGCTTCTGCCGATTTCATATTGGCAATTGTAGCGATACTGATACCAATCTTACCTGCAATAGCAGAAAATACAGTACCGAATACATAGGAGCATGCCATGGTAATATTGGCAACAACATCACCTTTCCAAATCGGTGAAGGCAAAAATACAAGAATAAGCAATGTAACAACGATGCTGAAACGTACCAGTACCCGGTATTCCTTAGCGAGGAATGTATTGGCACCATTTTTTATCAGCTGACCAACCTCTGCAATTTTTTTGTTTGAGGATGGCTGTGACGCAACCCAACGGTAAAGCCACACTGCTGTTCCAAACGCTAAAATTGAAACAATGATGGATGCTACATGAAAAAATGTTAAATCAACGCTCACTTCATTCATCTCCCTATTATTTATTTGGCTATTTCGTATATCAGCCACATCATTCATAGTAGCACTTTCGGCACTTTTACGCAAGCAGATTTTGACCATAAATATCCCTTAAAACCATATAAATCCTATATGGATTTCTATATACGCTTTTTATAGATAAAGCTTCATAAAACCATCTGATTTGCAGCAGAATATAGGAAATAAAATATGTATGTTATCCACCTGATTTATCATAAACCATAAATGTTAAAAAACTTATGAATCATGATTGACACAAGCATTCTTTTTGAGCTACAATTAGAAGGATTTCATTACATTTCTATGGTCATACCTGTACAGAATCGAAGGACAAGCTTTCGTCCGTTATGCTATACGGATTGTATTGATTTTGTTATGCTTTGACTTTTGAAAATGCAGATCAACTAAGGAGGACTTACGTTATGGAGTTTTTATTTGAAGGATTTTTGGCTATAACCTGGCAGCAATGGGTAATGTACGCCATCGGTCTTTTACTTGTTTATCTGGCAATTGTAAAAGGCTTTGAGCCTTCTCTGCTTCTTCCGATGGGCTTTGGTGCAATATTAGTTAACCTTCCTTTATCAGGAGTATTGACCCAGACACTCGGAGAAGGCATAGAGGCAACCGGAATTATTGAGTGGTTATTTCATGTAGGTATTGAAGCTTCAGAGGCTCTGCCTATCCTATTGTTTATAGGTATCGGCGCAATGATTGACTTCGGCCCCCTGTTATCAAACCCCACGATGTTCCTGTTCGGTGCTGCGGCACAGTTTGGTATCTTTGTTACCGTACTTGTTGCTGTATTGCTTAACTTTGACATTAATGATGCCGCTTCCATCGGAATGATTGGCGCAGCAGACGGCCCCACTTCAATTTTGGTTTCGCAGATACTGAATTCAAAGTATATGGGTGCGATTGCCGTAGCCGCATATTCTTATATGGCATTGGTTCCGATTGTACAGCCATTTGCAATTAAGCTGGTTACAACCAAAAAGGAACGCTTGATTCGTATGGATTACAATCCGAAATCTGTTTCAAAAACGACTCGAATTTTATTCCCTATTATTGTTACCTTTGTAGCAGGACTTGTAGCTCCCTCTTCTGTAGCTCTGGTTGGTTTTTTAATGTTCGGTAACCTGATTCGCGAATGTGGTGTTCTGAATGCTCTTTCTGATACGGCACAGGATACACTGGCTAATCTGATTACCTTGTTACTTGGTATTACCATCTCATTCAGCATGAGAGCAGAACATTTTGTTAACAAAGAGACACTATTGATAATGTGCTTAGGTCTGCTTGCCTTTGTATTCGATACAATCGGCGGCGTATTATTTGCCAAGCTTATTAACCTGTTCCTTAAAAAGGGTAAAAAAATCAATCCCATGGTTGGGGCAGCAGGTATTTCCGCATTTCCCATGTCCGCAAGGGTTGTCCAGAAGATGGGCCTGAAAGAGGACCCTTCCAATCACCTTCTGATGCATGCAATCAGTGCTAACGTATCGGGACAGATTGCTTCAGTAGTTGCCGGCGGAGCCATTATAAAAATAGTCAGCGATATCCTTAGTAAAATGGCATAAGGAAAGGAGTTATTATGAACGATAATATTATGTATGCTTTAGAGATAATGGGTAAAGGTATGGCAAGTATTTTTGCCGTTATCATATTGCTTACCTTAATTGTTATACTGATGGCAAAAATCACCGAGTATAGAAATAGAAAGAATACCAGTCAAGACTAGGTATAAATATTCAAGACTAGGTATAAATATAAATCATAAAGAAGGCGTATTGCAAAATAAATGCAATACGCCTTTTAATATGTTAACTGCGGGGGGATTATGATTACCAGCCCAAAATCTTCAGGTATTCACGGCTGCGGCGTGCAGCTTCCAAACTTCCCAGTCCGTAATGCTCATCCTGCTCAACCACAACCCACTTAGCACCTGCCTCAAGGGATGCCTTCAGGATTGGTTCCCAAATCTGCTGACCGAATCCTACAGGACGAAACTCAAAGACACCTGTATCTTCTGCTTCTTCCTTAACCTCTGTGCCAATCAGTTTATAAAGATTTTTAGGACTGCCCTCCTTGATAAAATCCTTTAGGTGGACAATCTCACATCTCTCGCCGTATTTTCTGATATATGCCTTTGGCTCTTGACCTGCAACCTTTATCCAGCATGTATCCGGCTCTACCATCAGAATATCGGCAGGAACCTGCTCATAGATATCGTCAAAACCAAAGCGCCCGTCCGGAAGCAGCACAAACTCAAAATCATGATTGTGATATAAAAGCTTCAGGCCATTCGCTTTCATAATAGAACCAATACGCTTTAGCTCTTTAATTACAGTATCATATCCGGGGGTTAGATGGCGGTATTCCTCCGGAAGGTACGGTACAACGATATATGTACATCCTATCATAAGATAGTCTCTTGCTATCCTTTCTGCATCTTCCATTAAGTCTGCCAGCGGAACATGGGCTGATACAGGAATCAGTCCAATCTGATTCAGCGTATCCCGGACGAATTCCGGTGTATGCCCATAAAGTCCTGCCAGCTCGACACCATCATAACCCATATCCTTAATATTCTGCATGACATTTTTGAAATTTTCGGGCGTATCTTCCAAGAGGTCTCGGAGTCCGTAAACTTGTATTCCAACGGGAATCTTATTCATTATTTTATCAATCCTTTCTATATGTTATTATTCAAAGAGCTTAACCGCCTTTTTAAGGTTTTGCCGTATAGGGATATGCTGCGGACAAATCGTCTCGCATATTCCGCAGTCCTCACACTCGGAGGCTTTTCCCCCATTCTGCGCAGCCATATTATAGAGAAATTTAGCATCCTCAAGATTCGAAAACATTGTGTATCTATTTAACGGATTCATAATCCGCGGGATTTGAATATTTACGGGACACCCTTCTAAGCAGTATTTGCATGAGGTGCATTGAATTAAGTCCATTGAAAGCAACCATTCTCTGGCCTTAATAATTGCTTCTTTCTCCTCCTCTGTAAGTAACTCTACATTTTTCATAAACGCTGTGTTGTCACGCATCTGTTCCAGGGTATTCATACCGCTGAGAATTACCGCAACTCCGGGAAGACTCGCAACAAAACGCATCGCCCATGACGCTCCGGAGGCATTGGGATTAACCGTTTTGAATATATCTAAAACGCTTTGAGGCAAGCTTGTGGCTAAAACCCCACCCTTATTCGGTTCCATAACTATAATCGGCTTGTTGTATTTTCGCGCCGCTTCATAGCATTTGCGTGACTCTACATTGGTATCTTCCCAATCAAGATAGTTTATCTGCAGCTGAACAAAATCTACATCGGGATGGCTTTCCAGAAGCTCCTCAAGATAATCGGCCTTGTCATGGTAAGAAAATCCGAAATATCGAATTTTTCCTTCGTCCCGCAGATGCCTGCCAAATTCCCATAGATTGTTTTTTGAATATATTCTGGCATCGCTGTCACGGCTAACACTATGCAGCAAATAATAGTCGATATATTCTGCACCGGTGCGCTGTAGTGATATATTTATAGCATCCCGCAGCTCACTCTCTCTGCGTATGGCAAACCCTGTCAGCTTTGTTGCCAATATATAACTTTCGCGTGGATAGCGCTGCGCAACGCATTGCCGAAAAGCATCTTCAGAGCCGGGATACCCGAACGCCGTATCAAAATAAGTAAATCCACTCTTCATGTACTCATCCACTAAGGTTTTAGTGACCTCGATATCAATCTGCCCGTTTTCCCCGCGTGGAAGACGCATTAGTCCGAAGCCGAGCGTTGCTTTTGTAAAATCAAGCACTGCCATGGTTACTTCTCCTTTACTTAAAATTATTGGATAACTACCGTTCGCTCCATCGTACCCTCAATTGGAATTGGAATATATGCGGTACGTGTTATCACGGTCAGCTTAACCTTATGTGTGCCTGCAGTCAGACCTCCGTCATACATCACTCGAATAAGAAGTGGCTCGTCATATTCCCATTTATATGTTGTAACTGTCTTCATTTCATCAAGGGTGAACCAGTCATCACCATCTGTGCTGCAAAGAATTGCTGTTCGTACACAGGAAACATCGTCAACAGTTATCCGGATATCATTGACCATAGAGAGTGGTATTGAACGATAATATGTGATATTTGTCGAGAGAGTAAATCCCTTTATATGGCCGTTTTCTGAATAATTTTTACAGGAACCCTCCATAAATACATTGTTATCAAACATAACGGCCCACCTCCTCAAGCTCTGCTATATATCTGCGAAGCATTTCCTGATGCTGCAGCACCTGCTCTTTCTCCATCATGGGCTTATCGGGAAGTGTCCACCGATTCCCCTCATACTCAGTAGATACATAGCCATCGTATTGCTTATTGTGAAGATATTGCAGTATTTCTTTGTAATTAATCGAATACTCCTCGCCATTTACCATTTCGAACATTTTGAAGTGAAAATGTTTAATATATTTCCAGTATTCATCCATGATGGTAACGGAATTATTCTCATATCCATCGCAAAGTGCTGCAAACATGTGGTCTGTACCGTTCTTTATTAACTTTTTAAAATCAGCCTTATATTTACGCTCCGAATCACGTATGCTCCTGCCATCCAGTCCTTGCGTAAATAAATTCTCAACATAACCTATAAGCTCGGGATTGGCACCCAGAGCCATGCAGTATTCACTCATTACACGAGGCAGTCTGCGGCAAAATATTCCACAATCGACAACCAAACCACAATACGGCGAATTAACCTGCTGCATTTTTTCAATAAAGCCCCGGGTAGCCGGTGTGTCAAAGCTCATGCCGGCATGAATTTCAAGTGCAAACGCTACATCGTATTTTTCAGCATAGGGCAAAAGAGGCTCTATAACAAAGTCCGGTACCATTGAAACAAGGCGAATCAGGCGAAAGCCAAGGCGATGTGCCAGTTTTATCTC
Organism: Bacillota bacterium; assembly: GCA_023419655.1. Taxonomy (GTDB): domain Bacteria; phylum Bacillota; class Clostridia; order Lachnospirales; family Lachnospiraceae; genus Mobilitalea. The sequence goes on from JAEZXP010000007.1 coordinate 17,109, forward strand.
ATCAATTAATAAATCAACACATTCACGCCTGGTAAGTGTTCGATTTTCGTACAAATTCGTATTAAGAAACACATCCGCGCAGACCGGCTTTATTTTGTACTGCGAAATAAGCCGGTCCCAGTTTGATAAATCCCCCTCCGATGGATGGGGTGTACCGTGAATAGACTGGTCCGGAAGGATTTCTATCCCCTGCACCCCCTCTTTATCCAAAAAACAGAATATATCTTCAATACTCATTCGTTTGTGCATGAATTCATATTGCAGGCTATATAAGCTTACACATGTTTTGATTCCCATACTCATCCTCCTTTCATACTCTTTTATCACCGCGGTTAATACCTTTTATCCATGTGAATCCATTTACCTTTTTGCTTACTGTGAAGCACTTTAAAATCTGGTCGCAGTTCATAACCACGACAATCATTGCAAATGAATACTTAAACACGAACGCCGCAAGCAGGCTTAATGGTATAACAATAAGCCAGCTGTATATGAGGTCACTAATCATCACATACCGTGTGTCACCGCCTCCGCGAATAATTCCAATCTGACACGGCATCTGATAGGACATACCGATGGAGATAATCGCCAGAATCAAGGCCATCTGCATTGCATAATCATATGCCTGCGGAGTCAGGTCGTAAAATTGTATGATTGGTATTCGTATAACCAGCAATACTGCACATATCAGAATACCGATTCCCACAAATATAGCCTGCAATGTTTTTACATATTCACGAAGCTGCTCCGTCTCTCCGCTGCCGATGGTCTTCGCTATAAGAACGCCGGTCACACTAGCCACGGCAGAAGGTATCATCTTGCAATACTGAAATAATACACCCGCTGCACTGGCTGCTGCCATTGCGTCGACGGAAACGTGTCCGAATATTGCTGTCTGTATTGCTGATGCACCACTAAAAAGCAGCGCCGACACGATACACGGAATAGAAACCCGTACAAACTTACCGATTAATATGCGGTTGCAAGGCAGCATCTCATGCAGACGAAACCTTATCGGCAGCGTGCGCCTGCGTAGATATAACAACAGGATAATAAGCTCGATTACCCGCGCCGTAAGCGTCCCAATTGCAGCTCCCCGAATCCCCATCTCGGGAGCTCCAAATTTTCCAAAGATAAGCAAGTAGTTGATGAATACATTCACTGCCAGCGTTACACAGGAAATACGGAAAGATATGCCGACAATCTGGATGCTTTGAAGGGAGACAATCAAAATATTTGAAATGATGAAAACGATATACGAGTATCGCATAATTGACAAATATTCCACCGCTTCATCTAAGACTACCGGATTATCCGTAAAAAAGCCTGCCAGTGCATAAGGTGCCAGAATAGCTGCTGCCGTCAGAATAATACCGGCTGCAATTCCAATCGACAGCGCGATTCCTGCAACCCTCTTCACGCCGTCTGTGTCCTTTTGCCCCCATGACCGGCTTGCCAGAATAATAAGCCCCGCACCCAATCCCTGTATCGTAAACATCTGCAGTATATACTGAATCTGATTTATCGCTGAGGCTCCCGCCAGGGATGTTTGGCTATAGGTACCAAGCATAATGTTATCAGCAACATTGACGGTGTATGTGATTATGTTTTGTGCTGCCAGCAGTATCATCATCCTGAAAAATGTTTTATAAAACAATCTGTCACTTTTATTCATTTAGAATTCTACATCAAATTTTACCAGCTCCGAGCCAATCTGCTGCTGCGGAATGTACAGCTTTGGACTCGTTGCTATAATCTCATCGGCAGTAACCGAGCGTCCCAATTCCTGTGAAAGGAAGATACCATCGGTAAATAAAAGCTGCTGGAGTGCAATCTCCGGTGTGTTATAACGTGTCGTATCATCCAGTATACCGAGCTTATATGCAAGCCACATAATCTGGTTATCGTTATACATCATCATCTTCGAATCTATACGGGACTCAATCGTACCGTTCTCGTCACAATTCAGGTCTATGGATACAAATCTTCCCTGCTTCTCTCCATGGAACTTCAAATCAGGTTCGCCGCCCCATGCAGGTCTTCCCATACCGGGACGTGCAAATTTTCCGCCCACGGTATCTGTATTAAGAATCTCAAGGCCGCCCTTGGAACCAAGAACATAGGTCATGGCATAATCCTTATAATTAATAGCGGTTGCCGTCAGGAAGTGAAAGCCGATTCCATTTTCAAACTTTGCAAATCCATCGCTGATATCCTCAACACCGAATCCATCCGGATTTGTTACAAGTCTCGGGTCAATGTCCACACCACGGGTTGCAAATCCCGAAACACTCTCTAGCTTAGGCATGCCCAGTATATAGAGAATCTGTCCTACGACATAGATACCAAGATCAATTGCAGCCGCATAGCCTGCAACACGCTTCGAATAAAAATCACTCGCAAATTCAGGAAGATCGTATCCGGGACGGCGGCGGCGGGTCAGTTGCTCAAGGTTCACAAAGTATGGTGTGCCAATTTCGCCGGAAGCAATCATGTCACGGGCAACCCGTGTCTGGGGTGTCATGATAGAGCTTATCTGCACATGGAATTTGCGTCCCAGCTTTTCTGCACAATCCATCATCATTTTTGCATCATGATAGGATGCGGCAGCAGGCTTTTCACAGTATACATCGTAACCGGCTTTCATAGCAGCGATTGAAATCGGTGTATGGTAATTATTATGAACACATACATCAATCGTATCAATGTCATCACGCTTGAGCATCTCACGAAAATCTGTATACAAATCCTTTTTATCAAAGCCATACTGCTCTCCCCATGCTGCCAATCTCTCAGGGATAATTTCTGCTACGGCGACCACCTTTGCTGTAAAGCCCAATAGCTCTGCATTCTTTCGAATATTCTCATATATGACCATATGGCGGTGTGAAATCATCCCTCCGCCAATAATTCCAACACGAATTTCTTTCATTTTATCTACCTCTCTTTATTATAATTATTTTTTTGCCTTTGCCTCAAAATACCGTATCATCTTTTGGTGGCGTTCCACCTGATTCATGGGGTCCATATAAATGTTGCAGCCCTGGTCAAAATAATCCCGCTGCCCTTCATATTCTGAGGAAATATATCCATCCCAATTGTTCTCAACCAAAACCTTAATGGCATTCTCATAGTCAATCGCCGGCTCAATATCTACGCCATTCACATCGGTCATTTCAAAGAACTTGCCATGAATATGCTTACTGTAGGGCAAAACCTCTGTAAGCCACTGGGGCTCATCATAAATATAAAAATTCAGCTTGCCGACTGCAGAGCAGTCAACTGCGTTTCCACCCATTTTCTTTACGTCATCAACCGATAGCGGAGAACGTGCTCTATATGCCTCATCAAGCTGATTTAAAATATCCGGGTTCGCACCATCGCGAATAAGCCTCTTTTTCGCTGACATCGACATACCCTTTGTAAAGATGGCGAAATCCGGAACAAATCCTGCCGCAATGCTTCCTGTACGAAGAATTAACTCAAGCCAGTCCTGTGTCCACCATGTATGAATACCACGGGGTGTATGAATCTCCGTTGCTATCTGAATATCCAGTTCCTCCGCAAGAGGCAGACAGGCGGCCAGTATTGCGACATCCTCCTTTCGGAAAATACCGGTACGGTAAACCTTAAAGCCAAGTTGTGCCGCCATCTTAATATCGGTCATCGTAATTTTAATACTCTCTCTATCTGTCAGATAGCGGTTCGAATACATGGTCGTAAAAACATCGGCACCGTATGATTGTGCCTTTAAATTATATTTTTGGAGCCATCCCTGCCACATATCAAGGTCTTTACCGCTGATAACACGGTCATTCTCTCTCACACTCGGCAAGGGCATCTGTTCAAAAAGAACCTCAACACCATCTGCACCAAGGCCCTTGTTTCCAACCGCAGCGATACAGCTTTCCAGGTTTCGTTTACCTGTGTAATAATCCTCCTGGAAGCTGTAAAGCGATACACATAACTTAATTGACATAATTTTTCACCTCCTGCATTATACTTCAAATTCCAGATATGCCTTACTGCCGCCTACTCCCTTGGGCATATAGATAACATCTATCCCGACGATGACCTCTAACTTATGCTTACCTCTCTGCATGTTTTCATTTCGCAGTACAACGGTTCTGAGTTTTTCACCATATTCCCAGTGATAGCTTGAGACCGTAATAATCTCAGATAGCTTAAACTCTTCTCCTGTTTTCATTATGAGGCGGATATTTTCCGGATTCTCAAGAATACCGTCTATATATACTTCAAACTGGTTTATCTGACTAAGCGGAACACCCATATAATAAGGAACACGTACTCCGAATTCATAGGCTGTCGTATTGTCTCCGCGCTTATAGCACCTTACCCCTTCCTCAGCAATCATATATTTCTCATTCATATAAATTTCTCCTTTACTTTAGGTCCTTTTACCTTAACGAAATTTATTTGCTTATTTTATGTACTTTGGCAATCCATCGATTGCCAAAGTACATCTTTTATTTCTATGATTATAATTGGAAACTAATTTCCTGCTCTATAAATTTTACCTAAATCAACAACACCCATACCACGTAATTCCAGGTTTTCAATACCCGTTCTTGTGAGGGCAAGTCCTGTACTGGAGAAGAGGGCTACCGACACATAGTTTTCTCTGAAATGCTCTTGCAGCTCTGCGTATGCCGCCTTACGTTCATCAATATCAATTGCCGAGTAAGCACGGGCTGCTATCTCACTGTATTTCTCATTCTTATAACCGCATCCACCCATAACGTCGGAAAACTTATAGGTAATACCATCCGTACAGCGGACCGGCTCCGTATAATATGCAAACTGCTGTGCCGAGAGGTACATATCAAAGTCCCCTTCTGCAAGCGCTGCAAAGTGAACCGGGAATTCTGCTACGACAACTTCAACATCAATTCCGCCCTTCCAGAGCTGCTCCTTAATCATGCTTGTCATCGCATTTTCACTTGAGGTACGAAGCCTTAGCTTTAATCCGCCGGAATAACCTGCATCCGCTAAAAGCTGCTTTGCCTTATCATAATCCGGTTGATATGTTTTAGGTTGAACACCATCCCACATAGGCCCAAGGCTGGATACTACCGTATCCTGAATCTCACCAAATCCGCTTGCACCTACCAGACGAAGAGCCTCCTTGTCGATACTCCAGTAAACTGCTTCACGGACACGGATATCCTCTAGTGCTCCGCCCATGCCGCTGTTAAGGAATATCGTTTGTGTCAGGTTTGTAGGTAATAGAACCGTATTTACGTTCGGGTCTGCATCATAGACAGCATAGTTTGCAAGGTCTAATCCCATTGAGATATCAACATCTCCGCTCTGCACAGCCAAGCCGCGGGCCGTTGTATCATTAATAAATACAAACTTTACTTCTTTGAAGTACGGCAGATTATTCTGGTTCCAGTAATTATCATTTCTGGTTACGGTAATATGCTCTCCGGGAACCCATTCTTTAAATATGTACTTACCGGTTCCTGCATTTTCAAGATACTGTCTTGTTGTGGATGCACCGCCGGCCGTCTCAAGCTCCGACTTATTGATGATGAAGAACTGCTCAAAGGCAAGACGTTCCTGCCCCTGCGCCCATGGCTGAATAAGTGCAAAAACGATATTGTATTCATCCTCTATCTTGAAATTCGGCACGTCGTAAATCACATACTCTCCTGCCATACCGCCCTTTGATGCTTCCTGGAAGGTATAAAGAACATCCTCCGTTGTCAATTCGTCTCCGTTATGGAACTTTATACCTTTACGGAGTATAAGGCGAAAATGTGTATCATCAATGGTCTCACTTTTTTCTACAATTGAATTCTCGGTAGGTATCAATGTGGTGTAATCGGAGTAGAAAAGCGTCTCATAAATGAGAGCGGTGACCATGCTTACATCATTCGATGTAAAGGCGATATCCGGAATGATTGAATTAGGCTCCGTAGAAATAGCAATCGTCACGGTCTCATCACTTAACATTCCATTGTTTTGGTTCTCTGGATTATCCACGGTATCCGAGGAATTATCAGAGCCATTGTTTGAAGGCGGATTTTTGTCCTTGCCATCTGTTGTGTCTGCTTTATTATTGCTGCATCCTGCCAGGGTCGAAAACATAAGAACAATTACTGCCAATAATACTAACGATTTCTTCATATTTTTCATCCTTTCAATACTATATTTTTATATTTTAACTGGCGGAGTTACTTTTCACTCAACCGCAACAGCTTTACTAATCCCTGCCAGCTCCTCTGCATGAAAGCACCGCACATAGTGATTCTTCACAAAAGTCTCACGAAGCTCAGGCTCACTTGTATGACACAGCTCTGTTGCATAGGGGCAGCGGCGGGCAAAACGGCAACACTTTTTAGGATTTACAGGGTTAGTTATCTCGCCCTTAAGCAATATTCGTTCCCTGCGGTTATGTAAGCTCGGAACAGGAATTGCTGACAAGAGTGCTTTTGAATATGGATGGAGCGTATTTTTGAATAACTCTCCTCCCGGACAGTATTCAACCACTTGCCCTAAATACATCACACAGATTTTATCTGATATGTGTTTTACAACAGACATATCATGGGTAATAAATATATACGTCAATCCCTTATCCCGCTGTAAGTCCATAAGAAGATTTAGTATCTGGGCCTGAATTGAGACATCCAGTGCCGAAACCGGCTCATCGCATACGATAAACTCCGGATTTAACGATAATGCCCGTGCGATTCCTATTCTCTGGCGGCGTCCGCCGTCAAGCTCATGCGGGTATACACCTGCAAGCCGCCTGGCAAGACCAACGGTATCCATAAGTTCAAAAACCATCTTTTCCAGCTCTTTTTTACTCTTGGCTAATTTATAGGTTTTTATGGGTTCTGCAATTAGAGACGATACACTCATTCGGGGATCAAGGGATGAGTACGGGTCCTGAAATATCATCTGCATTTGCATTCGCATAGGCTTGAATTGCCTCTGCGACATTCCAAGAACTTCTTTTCCGTCAAAAAACACCTTCCCATCGGTTGCCTCTGTCATCCGAATCATGGTTTTACCAAGCGTAGACTTTCCACAGCCGGACTCCCCTACAACACCAAGTGTTTCTCCCTTTTCAATGGAAAAGGTGACATCATCAACGGCGTGGAGCTTTCCGCCCGGTGCGTCAAAGTATGTTTTCAGGTTCTTAACCTCAATCAGTGCCATTACTCCACCCCTTTCCTTCCCGGGCCAAAATACACCTTACAAAATGCCCTGGTTCAACCTCAATCAGCTCCGGATTGCGTTCCTTGCATTTATCACACCGGACAGGACACCGGTCATAAAAGCTGCAATAGGGAGGTAAATCCATGGGGTTTGGCATCAACCCGCTAATCGACTTTAGACGCTCCGTTTCATCCTCCAGGTTTGGAAGCGAATCAAAAAGCCCTTTTGTATATGGATGCTGTGTATTGTCAAATATATGGGGAAGGGTTCCGCTTTCAACAATTTCACCGGCATAGACCACCATGCACTTATTGCAGATTTCTGCTACAACACCAAAATCGTGGGTGATAAATATCATGGAAGTTCCAATCTTCTCCTGCAAGTCTTTCATCATTTTAAGTACTTGTGCCTGAATCGTCACATCCAGAGCCGTCGTCGGCTCATCCGCAATAATGAGGTCCGGCCGGCATGCCAGTGCTATGGCAATGACAACACGCTGCTTCATTCCACCCGAAAACTGATGCGGATAGCATTTATATCTGTCAGCCGGAATACCGACCATTTCAAGCATATCGCAGGCACGCTTTTGTGCCTCGGTGGCAGAGATATTTTCATGAATTTTTATCACCTCAGCAATCTGGTCACCTACAAAAAGTACCGGATTTAATGCTGTCATCGGATCCTGGAACATCATGGTCACCTTTTTACCGCGGTTGTTGCGATACATTCGTTCAATACGCTTATCCGCCTTCTTACGTTTGAATCTTGCGGCAAAATCAACTATATTCTTTGGCTCAGGCCTGCTGTCGATATACTCCTGGCCGTCCATTTTGATACTGCCTGAAATTATCCGTGCAGGCGGCTTGGGAAGAAGTCCCATAATCGAAAGTCCTATTGTGGTCTTACCCGCTCCCGTTTCCCCTACAACACCCAGAATATCGCCCTGTTCAATGTCAAACGATACATTGTTAACCGCTTCGGTGACTGCCTCATCCGTCTCGTAATGGACGATTAAATCTCGTACTTCAAGCAAATTCTTCTTTTCACTCATTTATTCGTCCTCCTTATTTAAGTCTTGGGTCAAGGGCGTCGCGAAGTCCGTTGCCGAACAGGTTGAATGCCAAAACCGTGAGTGCTATAACAAGCCCGGGGAATAGCACGGTGTGCGGGGCAGCAGCAATGTATGTCTTTCCTTCGGATAAAATTGCCCCCCATTCCGGTGTGGGAGAAGTAAGTCCTATTCCTATGTAACTGAGTGACGATACCGTAAGTATGCTTCCCGAAACTGCATTGGCAGCATTGATAACAATAATTCCGACAGCATTCGGGACAAGATGTCTGAGCATAATCATAAAGTTTGATACCCCGATTGACTTAGAGGACTCTACATATTCATTGCTCTTAACCATCAAAATCGCTGCACGGCAGGTTTTTGTCATACCCTGTATCGAACCGGCTGCAATAGCAATAATCAGCTGAATGATTCCATTCCCCAGGATTGCCACAAGTGAAATACAAATGAGCGTGGATGGTATCGCCTGAATAACGTCAATAAAACGCATGATTGCATTGTCAACTTTTCCGCCAAAATATGCGGATACTACGCCAAGGGCTCCTCCTATCAAAAGACCGATGACGACACAGAGAATACCTATCGGCAGCGAATATCTCGCTCCATACACAACACGGCTGAATATATCCCGTCCGGTGTTATCTGTACCAAATAGATGCTCTGCACTGGGGGGTTGCAGTAAAGCCGTATAATCCTGCGTACGATAATCATATGGAGCAATTACGGGTGCAAATATTCCCACCAGTAAGAGAAAGATAATGATACCCAGACCTATAACGGCTGCCTTATCACGCTTTAATCTCTTCCACGCTTCCTTACCGGGTGAGGAGACACCACTTACGTTATATTTCTTCTTCCTTATAAGCTTCTCCATGGCGGGTGTCATTATTTTTGACATTTACCAGAACCTCCTTCTTCGCTCCTTGAAGCCTTTATAAACCTTTTCTTCCTTGCCGCAACAAATGTAGTCTTGAGACGCGGGTCTACTACTGTATATCCAATGTCAACAACAATGTTAATAATCGCGTATATGAAGGCCAGTAACACGATGCCGCCCTGAACTGCCGGGAAATTACGCTGAGAAACTGCATCGGTAACATATTTTCCAATTCCGGGGACTGCAAATACCGTCTCGACAATCAGCGAGCCGCCAAGAAGCATCCCCAGTGCACTGCCTATTCCGGCAATAACCGGTATCAGTGCATTCCGAAAGGCATGGTTCATGATTACAACTGATTCCTTTTGGCCCTTCGCCCGTGCAGTTCTTACATAATCCTGGCGAATCATCTCCAGCATACTTGTCCGGACACCACGGGCCGTCGCTGATATAGACCCGAAACTGACTACCACAACCGGCATTACCAGGCCTAAAAACGTACCGTTATACATGGCAGGAAACCATCCTAATCTGACAGAAAAGAACATAATCATCATAAGTGCAAGCCAGAAGCTTGGCAGGCTGGCACCAACGATAGTGAAAAATACAATGAGGTTATCCACCCATGAATACTGCTTGACCGCCGCCAAAATTCCCAACGGCGTAGCAATTACCTGACTAATCAGCAACGCGACGACACCGATGATTAATGTC
>JAEZXP010000051.1 GCA_023419655.1 Bacillota bacterium
AGCCTGCCGCAGATATGCCATACCGAGAATGGCAGCCTGATTCGTTCGGTATGTATAAAGGGTGCGTTATCCACCTCTCTTAGAAGCTTGTCTATCATAAGATTCCCGCTGTATACTTCCTTTGCCGTAGTAATTGCTCTTGGCAAATCACTGACATAGCAGATATCCCATTCGATTCCATACATCTCTACCTTTTTTTTGATTACCTTTGACCGTTCGTACTTCCTCGACCATTCCCTGAATTCCTCCGATGTCATCATCCTCTTATGAGGGCAGTTCACTTTAAAATGCCTCAATAATCCAATTCTCATATGTTTCCCCTGCATCTTAGTTTGTCATATACTGATTATTATATAGAAAGTCTACATTTGAATAGCACTTATTTACTATTGTACATAGAAATTCGACATATTTCAAGCAAAAGCTTGTTATTGGAATATATTATATATCAAAAGAACATACGCAAAAAGCATTCTCTTTTCTTGAGAATGCTTTCCACGATTTATTATTCAGCAGGAGGATGTCCTGTGATTTACTCCTTTACCCCGCCTATCGTAAGTCCGCTTACAAAATATCTTTGCAGGAACGGATACAGGCAGACAATCGGAAATGCCGTAACAATCGTTGCCGCTGCCCTTACCGATTCAGGTGTTACCATACTTGCTGCATGCTTCATGGCACCGGGGTCTCCCGACTGCTGCGATACCGAAGATAACAGCTTCATCAGCTCATACTGTAAGGTAGTTAAATCTTCTCTCTGCGGATTAAATACCATAACATCAAACCAGGCATTCCACTGGCCAACAGCGATAAAGAGCGCTACTGTAGCCAATACCGGTTTGCACAGAGGGAATATGATTCTCCAGAAAATCCGCATATGGCCGGCACCATCCACTTTGGCCGATTCCACAAAGCTGTCAGGCAGACTGTTCATAAATGTACGGATTACAATCATGTTGAATGCCGACAGCATTCCCGGAATGATATATACCCAGAATGTATTGGTCAGATGCATGTCTTTATATAGTAACATGGTCGGAATGGTTCCCGCACTGACATACATTGTAATAACATAAAATAAAGAGACCTGCTTATTAAAATAAAATTCCTTCCTGGAAAGTATATAGGCAAGCAGCGCCGTTACCACTGTCTGCAGCAACGTGCCTATAACCGTTCTCATAACAGATATATATGCACCTGTCATCAGACGTCTCATATTAAACACCGTCTTGTAATTCTGTAACGTCCATTTTCTCGGTATCAGATGTATTCCACCCGTCAGGGTATCCACCGCTTCATTGAAGGATATTGCCAATGTATTCAGGATGGGATACAGGGTTACCACGCAGAATATTATCAATACAATCGTATTTATGATTACAAACGCTATATCGTACGGGCTCTTTTTGATTTTATTTTTTTTACGCATGCTTATCCCCTCCTTCTAGTACAATCTTTCCTGATCAAAAGCCTTGGCTGTTCTGTTAGCAATTGATACAAGAAGAATACTGATTACGCTCTTGAATATACCTGCCGCAGTACCAATGGAGAAATCTGCACCTTGGAAGAAGGATTTATTCAGTACATAGGTATCAATAACCTCTGCCGTATTCTTTATAAGGTCATTTTTTAATTGGAGCTGTGCCTCAAAGCCTGAGTTCATAACCATACCCAGATTGATAATAAGAAGTACGAATATGGTTGCTTTAATTCCAGGTAACGTAATATGTATCATCTTCTTAAGTCTTCCTGCTCCGTCAATCGATGCCGCCTCATACAGGTCGGGATTGATTGAGGTTATGGAAGCCAGATAGATAATACTGTTCCAGCCGGTTTCCTTCCATACGACCGCAAATCCTACAATCCACCAGAAGTACTTGCCGTCCGCAAAGAAAATAACAGAAGAATCCATGAAACCTAGTTTAACCAGAAGCTCATTCAAAATTCCGCCGTCTATCGCCAACATATTTTTAACAATCGCTGCTACAATTACCCAAGATAAAAAATGCGGCAGATAGGAAACAGTCTGAACCAGCTTCTTTCCCTTCATGTTTACGACTTCATTAAGCAGAAGTGCAAAGCCGATGGCAAATACAAAGCTAAATACCAGATTAATCAAGCTCATGGCTACTGTATTTCTGAAAGCCAATAAGAAATCTTTTTCCTTTAAGAGATAGGCAAATTTATCCCATGCTATCCACACCTGCTCCGACCCGGCAGCCGGCTTATAATTTTGAAAAGCCATAACCCATCCCGTTAAGGGTCCGTAATAAAATACCAATGCATACAATACGAAAGGTATCGTCATCAGGATAAGCTGCTTTTGCTTCAATATCATCTTAAAGGTAACAATTCCTGCCCATCTTTCATGCATATTACCAATAATCGCAACGATAAGTACCGCAAAATTTATCGCGGCAAGAACAAAAAATCCACTGCCCCAGTTTCCTTTATAAAATTTTTCAACCTGTAATGCCCCAATACTGATTGAATTAATTGATAAAATCCCTACAAAGGACAATCCTATATTTATCAGTGATAATATCTTAACCGGTCTGTATGCGTGGATACTCTTTTTGAAAAGCATAATAAAACCGGATATATATGATAATATAACTGTCATTATCAAAGTAAAAATAACCAAAACTGCACTAATAATATCTTGATAAAAGTGTTTTATTACGGAGGCCGACAATTCAATCATTCCAAAGTAGGAATATGTATTTTCGTCAAGATCACCCCACTCTTCTAACTCAGCTACCTTCTCATTCATTCTCTCCGTCAGGATATCTATTATGTAATATTCATTTTCTTTCAGTCTGCTCTCGATACTTTGGCGGTCCTTGCCATTGTATATATTCTTTGCCGTATTATAAACAATATTCCTTGATATCCCGGATTCCTTGGCTACATCCCTTATGATATTACTTTCAAGTGCCGCTATTGACGAATCGTATGTATATCCCTCACTTACTCCCTCTTGTTCAGGAAGATGCAGATAGGGAAGGAAAAGGCTTATAATGGTTGCAAAGCATAAGGCGGCTATTATTATATAATAGGGTTTACGTTTATTCATTCTGATGCCTCCACTCTATTGCTTAAAATACGGGGTGCCTTAAATGGCTCTATACCATTAATTAAGACACCCCTTATTACCGAAAGGTTTATCTTACCAATCGTTTTTTATTTGTTAATTAATTTCCTTCTGCAATCGCCTGTCTTCTGCGGGCTTCTGCTGTCAGCTCATCCAGATAAGCGTCAATATCAACTTCCGTTCTGTAAGTTTCCATGTACTCATCCCAAATCGCATCGAACTGGTCTGCCGGTGCCATCATGGCTTTCGGCAGGTATTCATGCTTCAGGTCTGTAATCTTCGCTCTGGCTGCGCCGTAATCTGTATCTGTATTCCATGTATTGGTATAGGACCACATCGGATACCAAGGCTCGTTAGGAACGCTGGGGCTTAAGAAATCAAGGAAGGTCTTATAGCCATAGCCGTCAAGAAGCTCTTTCTCGATAGGTTCCAAGCTGTCATAATATTCGCCGGGCTGATCATTCGGGTCCATTGAGTTGATTCCATCATCAAATACGCCTTCATAATGGGGGAAATAGGAATAAGCAGAGCTTACCATATTCTGGGTAACCCAGTCCGTATTACGGATATTCGCTCTCTGTTCCTCTGTCCTATAGAAAACTCCGTTCTCATCAACCATGTAATCTATGCCTTCTTCTCCCCAATAAATCAACTTTGTGATTTCATCATCCAGAAGGTCGTTTAAGAACTGAAGAGCACCTTCAAGGTCCTTGCAGCTCTTTGTAATACTTAAACCATTGGATACGTCAAGCGCTGCCGGACTGTGCCATCTGTCCATTCTCTCACCGTCAATGGTAATCGGAAGCGGAACATAGCCATCTTCAAATTTGCCCTGTGATTCCAATGCCTGAACTGCAGTATTGTAGTTCCAGAACTGGTCAAGTGTACCCAGAACTCTTCCTGTAGATAATAAGGATATGTACTGGTCATAGGACATTGTATAGGTTTCCGGATGAACCAGTCCCCTGTTAAATACTTCATTCATCTTCTTATAATATTCATAAGCTTCCGGTATTGTATTGTAGTCAAGTGCAGTAACTGTCTCAGGGTCAATAATACAAGCACCGTCATTCGGATAGCCTGTCAGGAATAACGGCGGATTCTCGATACCAAAGTATCTCCAGTCCTCAGAACTCATTGAAAAACCTACGGTATCCTGTCCGTCAGCTGTCTGAGGATGTGCTTTAAGATAATCTTCAATCAGATTAAAATATTGATCTAATGTCTTAATCTCCGGGAAATTAGCCCAGATTAGAACTTTTTTCTGAATCCAGAACGCTTCATCCCAATGCTCAGTAGCCATCTCTTTTCCTTTGATAATACCAAACTGAGGGATCAGATAGATGTGTCCGTCTTCATGTCTTACTCTGTTCCAATCCTCTTCGGAAAGATAATTTTTAATATTGGGGTAATTATCCCAGTGTTCATCAATGGCAACTAATGCTCCCGCTTCCAATAAAGAAGGAGTTCCTGTGGAACCAGTGATAAAGTCAGGATAGTCTCCGCCTGCAATCATAACACCAATTCTCTCGTCAGCAGTTTGTGCTGTCAGCCATGTTACTTTCGCCCATGCACCGGTTTTTTCTGCTATCTTTCTGAGAATACGGTTGTCATCCGGTACTTCTGTTCCGGGTACGGCATTAAAGGCTGTGAATACCTTTTCTTCCTTTTTTCCGTTATCATTTGTTCCGGTCTTGTCTTCGCTACCGCCTTTATTATCTGTTACATTTCCTTTTCCGTTGGATGATTCTTTGTTATCATCCTTTTTACATCCGGTAAAAAGAGCGGCAAACATTGTGACGACCATCATTACAACCAGCAATGTTTTGAATTTCTTCATGTTCTTTCCTCCCTATACTTATTTGCCATAAATGCGTTTTAAGTATTTTGTACATTTACACATTCATAGCTAGATAAATTCTAGCACTCTTGCACAATGGCTTCAATGCATAAAGTATAGTTGAAATACTAAAAATTATATTTCTTTTCAGTTTTCTTTATTTATTTTGTTCAAAAATTGCTTTCTATACTGGAGAGGCGTTATCCCTTTTATCTGAAAGAACTTGCTGATGAAATAATCTGTATTGTTAAATCCTGCCGCTTCTGCTATTTCGTAGATTTTTCCGTTGGAACGCAGGAGCATCTCACAGGCTTTATCAATTCTATAATTATTAAGATAATCCTTAAACGATACCCCGAACTGCTTCTTAAAAATCTGACCCAGATACGCACTGTTGATGTAGTACTTTTCACTCAGGAACTTCAAGCTTAAATTCTCCATATAATTTTCTGTTATTTCTCTCTCGATTTCCGTCAGCACACCTCCCATGGCATGTCTTCGCAGTGAATTAAGATAGTCCGAGAATTCCATTGCGAATTTTTTCAGATGACCCACGCTTCCCCGGATTTCATTCTGTTCATAGCCGCCCTGGCTTATCATCTTATAGACTTCCTCCTGATTAAAATCAGAATAAAGCTCTCTTGCCAGACTAATCAGGCTAAACAGAAGATAATCCATGCTTATCTTTATCATCTCCGGTTCAGCAACCATCTCCTTAAAATGCTGGTAAAGGATGTCTGACATTTTATCAATCTGAGCCACATTGTTTTCCTCAATTGCTTTAATCAGCTCATCAATCAAATCCTTATCCGCACAATATATATCCCTGCTGACATCACTTTTAATCTCGTCATAGAATGAAATATAGGTCACCTTCGAATACATCTGAAAGTTTTTGGCTATAGCAGCCGATTTAAAGGATTCGGAAATCCCGGATATATGCTCTGCCTTCTGTCCTATATAGAATATCACCCGGTATGGCAGGACAGAGCTTATAGCCTTATGCATGTTCTTGATATATTCCTTTTCCCGAAGTCCTGCCCCATCGGCCAGCCCTTTTGAATAGATGAATCCTACAAAAAAGCCATACTCATCCTTATGGGGAATATAGATATGATACCGATGCTCTCCCAGATATGCCTTCATAGCCTCGTATAGTTTTGTCTGTACGGCGGCTTTTTCTTCGTCTGAAAGGCTTCTGTATTCTGCATTCGTGCTGTCATATTCAACCCGGATATACCGTATATCCTGAATATGTGTCAAATATGCCTTGATATAATCGATGCTCTCCGTATCATAGACTCCTGCTATGAGACTGGCTATATGGCGGTCCAGGATTATTTCCTCCGACAGCTCCTGCTTTCTTAAATTCTCCATCTGCCGGTAATAGAGCTCCTTATATTCCTCCAGCACCTTGATTAATTCCTCTTTCTGAACAGGCTTTAGAACATAGTCCACCACATCATATTTTATAGCCTTTTTGGCATACTCAAACTCATAAAACCCGCTTAATATAATAAACCGTATTTTTTTAGATATGCGGGCTTTTGTGTGTTCTATTAATTCAATTCCGTCCATCCCCGGCATCTTTATATCTGTAATAATTAAATCAATATCCGTCTTTTCCATTTTTCTTATAGCTTCCTGTCCGTTGGCAGCCTCTTCACATACTTCAAATCCAAGCTGTTCCCAGTCTATCAGTATCTTAAGACCCTGGCGTATATATGGCTCATCGTCCACTATCATAACCTTAATCATCACCGATTTCCTCCTCATCGCCAATTTTATGATTTTTCTCCACTGTCACTGTACGCCAGCGGCAGGCTTATCGTGATATCCGTACCGATATCAGGTTTGCTGTCAATATCAAATATGATATTGCCATCGCTGTACATCTTCAGGCGCAAAAATGCATTCAGCACTCCTGTGCTCTGGGATTCATACAGCATATTGCTGTCGGCACCTGCAATCATTTCTTTTAATTTTTTCAGTCTTTCTTTGTTCATACCTTTTCCGTTATCTGAAATCTCAACCTGCAGATAATTCTCGTTTCTGGTAATAATCAGGGAAATCACCCCTTCCTTATCTGTTGTTTCAATCCCATGGATACAGGCATTCTCTATAAATGTACTGATAGACAGCTTGGGAATAAGGCATTTTTTGCATTCATCCATAACGTAATGGTAGTATTTAATCTTATCACCGAACCGGTATCTTTGGATATGGATATAATGCTCGATAAATCGCATCTCTTCTTCTACCGTGATATAATCGGCTCCCCATTGCATGCTTTTACGAAACAATACCGCCAGCTCACCTATAATATCCGCTGTTTCTGTCTCCTGCTTAATCAAGCTTCTCATCCGTATCGTTTCCAGTGTATTAAACAGAAAATGAGGATTTACCTGGCTTTGAACCGCTTTTAGTTCCGCATTCTTTTTAGCCAGTTCCAAAGCCTGTTTTTCGGCCTGACCTTTGAATACTACTTCAATCAGCTCTCTGATTCTTAATACCATCAGATTATAGCGATGAATTAATTTTCCTATCTCGTCGTCTCCCTCTTTAATCCCGATTACTTCAAATTGTTCCTTTTCCACCTTTCCCATATAGGAGGTTATAAGGGTAAGGCGCTGGCTTATGGATTTGCCCACAAAATAGATTAATATGGTCGGCAAAAATATATTAAACAGGATGATTAATATTAACCATTTGTTTTCAAACAGTGTTGACCAGAAGGGTACCTCCTTCGCATAGATAAGAATCTCCCATTCTTCAAAACCCGTCTGGAAGGACATGGATAGGGTTGCATCCTCGGTATGTACCATATCTGACAGCTCGTACTCCCTTATTCCGCTGATTCCGGGTATGTTTGAAAACAATATGAATTCTTTATTTTTTACATAGATCTTCCCATCTATTTTCTCATTTAATACGTCTTTTAACATATAGTTATAATCCAAGTCGATTTTCAGGATTTTACTCATTCCCCGTTTATCAAAATAATCCATCTTTCGTATAACACTGATGGTTCTGCTTGTTCCGCTTCCCGGTATGTATTTTTTCCCGGCATCATAATAGGTATATAAGAAGATATCCTGGTCGCTGGCTAAAAACGCCTTATACCAATCCGTATCCTCAGCGGTTTCAAGCCGGGCTATACTTCCGCCATTGATAAGGGTCTCATTATCTGAGAAAAATACGATTTTATACAGGCGCCCATAATTATAGTTATAGCTTAAGCTGTTGTATTTCAGCATCTCGGTATAGTTCTCATAGTAATCAAGATGATTAATATATTTCTTGGATAGAAAGTTGTTCAGCTTTTCATCGGTATATAGATTATAAGTAAATAAAACACACCCCTCCACCGTATCTGCCAGATTTGATTTAACCCTCTCCATCGCGTAAGTCATATCCCTCAGACGGTTTTCCTTGTGGTTTCTATTTACAGTATACATAATGATAGAGTCTGTAAATATAATTGGTATCAATACACAAAAGCAATAAATCAGGAGCAATTTGCTTCTAATCTTATAATTATTAAAGCTGAATTTTCTCATCCCCATATACCCCTTATCCATATTATGAATAGCAGATTAGCAGCACCAAAGCCACGGACCAATCTGCTTATACGTGTATATCATTATTCTACACATTTATTGATATTCAGGCAAGTATGACATGAATTCACCGATAAAAACATCTTAATTATTCTATTGCTTAATTGAATTGCAATATATTCTATAATCTATTTATGACACAATTCTACATAGATTTTTCCAATTCTGACATAAAAATGAACTAAATTGTTCACAAAATGTCTTTATTCTATCCATACTTTAAACACAAATTCATTCTATACTATAATCAGAAGTGATAAATATAAATTTTTTTCACTCTCCTCCTCCCTACTTATAAATATAGATTTGAGGGTGTCTGCAGGTTATACCTGCCAGACACCCTCTTTCACGTATGTGCCATTTTTCAACAGCTCATTAATTTCCACGTTTTTATTAATTAATTTATAGTTATTTTATAAACCATTCACAAAATAGTCACATATTCTTTGTATACTATGACCATAGACAGTGATAAAACACTTTCTACTCCCACCCTATTATACGCTATGGTAAACTAACACCCCTGTTGTTTACCGAAAACGCCGGCTTTATCGCCGGCGTTTTTCTATGTTCAAATATGTATCTGTCCCATATATAATTTCTTTTTGAAAACTCCCGGCTACACTGTCTCACCCGGAGGTTCTTCCTCAGTTACAGGTGCTTTTGATATTCTTACCTGTCCAATCATCTTGTTCATGGTTTCGAGAATATCAAACCGGTAACCGGCATACTGCAAGGTTGCCCTTTCACCGTCTGCTGGAATTCGGTCAAGGATGGATATTAACAAACCATTCAGTGTATCAAAATCCTCATGGTCGATTACAATATTAAGCTGGTCTTCCAAATCCTCCAGACTGATAGCGCCCTTCACTACCCAGGAATCCTTATCAACAGAAAGAATCATCTTCTCTTCCGTATCATATTCATCCTGAATATTCCCTACGATTTCTTCAAGGAAATCCTCCATCGCCACCAATCCTGCTGTCTGACCATATTCGTCAATAACGATGGCCATATGAATATTCTTTGTCTGCATTTCATGGAACAAAAGATTCACACTCTGGGTATCCGGTACAAAGAAAGGTTCTCTGGCAATCTCCTGCAATGTCTTTTTATTCTTGTCATCGGATATGTAAGCAGCGAATACATCCTTCAAATGCAGGATTCCAACTATATTATCGAGATTATCCACATATAACGGATACCTGGAATAATTCTCCGAAAGCATAAATCGTAAGGCTTCCTCCAAAGACATCTCTGCGTCCACTGCTACGATACGTTTCTTATGTGTCATGATATCATCGGCTTCCTTATCATCCAGCTCAATGATATTCGATATCATCTCTGCTTTTCCTGCATCAAATACACCCTGTTCATGGCCCTCATTCACCATGGAGATTATTTCTTCCTCTATTTCATTTTCCTGAAACTCTTTCGGGTTGATTCGAAGCATCCCAAATACCAAATTTAAAACTTTTTCAATGAACCAGCCAGATGGATTGAATAGAAATAATACAATGCGTATCAATGGGAAAAGACCAAAGCTAATCTGCTCTGAATATTTCATCGCCAGTTTCCCAGGTAATACCATTCCAAACAATGTCATCAAAAAAATCAATACAACCGCGGATAAAATAAGGTTAACGTAAAACATCATTTGCGTATACGGCTGCGGTGATTCCATCATCGGGTAAAACCATAAGTACGGCAAAAGACAAACCACATAGTATATCGTGATAACAGCTGCCATACTGCATTGCAGCAGTGCCATGGTATTCTGATACCGGCCGGAATCTATAAGCTTCAAAAGAACCACAGCCTTTTTATCTCCTCCGTCCGCTTTCCTTCTTATGCCATTCTCGTTGACATATTCCAGAGCAGCCTTCACAGAAGACATGATTGCCATTATAAGGATAAGCAGTACTATAATTGCTATTCCCCATAAGGGATTGTCACTATCCATTGTAAAAATTATCCCTTCTTTCTTCTTAAAATAATATATGTCTAAAATATGTATCTAAAGATAAACTAATAATCAGAGCTTTATCAATTTTCTTTAATACATCCTGGTCCAAATGACATACCTTCTCTTTCAGTCTGGACTTGTCAATCGTTCTGACCTGCTCAAGCAAAATAACCGAGTCCTTCACAATTCCATATTTGTCCGCAGGTAGTTCCACATGGGTCGGCAGTTTGGCCTTATTCATCTTTGAGGTTATTGCCGCACAGATTACTGTGGGGCTATGCTTATTACCCGTATCATTCTGAACAATAAGTACCGGCCGGATACCCCCTTGCTCAGAGCCGATAACCGGCCTTAAATCTGCATAAAAGATATCTCCTCTTTTAATTACCACTTTACTCACACTCCATTTTCAGGCTTTATCCTTATTATTGCCAGTTTCTTCGTGTGTATTCCATAAAGTGATATCTGCGAGCAATATATTAATAATTAATTAAAATACACTCTTGGTACTCTTTTACCAACCGTACAAATCATCTCATAAGGAAATGAATGGGCCCACTTCGCCAGTGTCTCCACGCTGATGATACAGTCTTCGTCTCTCCCAAGCAAGGTTACTACATCTCCCTGACAGACACCCCGGACATCTGTTACATCAACCATAAAATAATCCATGCAGATTCTTCCTATAATCGGTGCATACTGTCCTTTTATAATAACCTTTCCTACGTTGGACATATTTCTGGAATATCCGTCTGCATATCCTATCGGAATTGTGGCAACCTTTGTTCTTCTGCCGGTAATATAGGTTGAGCCATAGCTTATACCGGTTCCGGGCTCCACTTCCTTCATATAAACCACATGACTTTTTAATTCCATGGCAGGAATAAGGTTTGTAAAAGTATGGTTTACCTCGTTGGAAGGATAGATTCCATAGGTAGCGATTCCGCATCGGACCATGTCATATTCTGCTTCAGGATATTCAATCAATCCGGCACTGTTGGAAATATGCCGCATCGGAATATGTATACCTTCCTGTCTTAATAAATTATCAAACGCTTCGAATCTCTTAATCTGCTGCTTTGTACTGTTTTTATCCGTTTCATCCGCATTTGCAAAGTGTGAAAACAGTCCTTCTATATCGATTCCTTCAAAGGAGGCAATCTGCTTTATTGCCTTAATGCTTTCATCGGAATCACTAAATCCCAGCCTTGACATGCCGGTATCTATCTTAATATGAATCTTAGCAGTTTTTCCCTGCCTTACGGCCTCCTCTGACAGCTCTTTTGCCATCTCATATTGATATACTGTCTGCATTACATCATAGGAAATTACAAGATTAAACTGCTCCTTCGGTGTATATCCCAATATCAGAATCGGCTTTGTTATTCCTGCTTCTCTAAGCTCGATGGCTTCTTCAATAATGGCAACTCCATAGGCATCTACCAGTTCATTTTCAAGAGCCCTTGATACCTCTACCGCTCCGTGTCCATAAGCATCCGCTTTAACAATTACCATCAGCTTCGTCGCTTTATTAAGATTGCCTTTTATCCGGCTTATATTCGAACGGATTGCTTCCAGATTAATATTCACCTGTGCCCTATAATAATCACATCTGTCCAATTGTTATTCACCTTGTTTCTTCGTTTATAATATTATTCCTTTTCAGCTATTCTTTATAAAGAACGGATGATATGGCTTCTGCAATATCACCTGCCATCAGAGAATACGCTCCTGTTTTTTCCTTCGCCGCATCTCCCGCCAGCCCATGAATATATACACCAAGACATGCCGCCTCATAGGTGTCCATGCCCTGTGCCGCAAGACCCGCTATGATGCCTGTAAGCACATCTCCGCTTCCGGCTGTTGCCATTCCGTCATTTCCCGAAACATTCACATATTTCTTACCGGAGCCGGCAACAATCGTCCGGGCATTCTTCATAACATATACCAATTCACTATTATAAGAACATTGATTTGCAATGTCAATTATATTATCCGATATATCGGATATATCCATACCCAACAATCTTGACAGCTCCATCGGATGCGGCGTTAATACCGCACGGTTTGGCAGAAGCTCTGCCAGTTTGCCGATTCTGTTACATGGCTGTGCGTCCTGACTTTCGCCGCCGATTCTTTCCGCCAATATATTGATGGCATCCGCATCAAGAATGATGGGAGCCTTTTGCTGATGAATCACCCTGTCAAGCAGCTCTTTCGCCTTCCCGGAGATTCCCAGTCCGGGACCGATTACAATGACATCCGCCCAGCTTATCATAGCCGGTATATCCTCATCCGTATCATAGGCGGCATATAACGCTTCGGGGAGCAGCGTCTGAATAATATTGCGATTCTTAGAGGCGGTAAGCACCTTAACCATTCCGGCACCGGTTTTATAGCAGGCCTTAGCGGAAAGATAGGCTGCTCCGCCCATGCCCTCGCTGCCGGAGATTACGAGAACCTTCCCGAAGGTTCCCTTATGACCATCTCTTTTTCTTTCGGGGAGCTTCTTAAGGTCATCTGCCGTGTAATAAAAGGTATCCGCCTCGGCAGAGCGAAGGGCTGTATGAGGAAATCCTATATCTGCCAGCGTTATCTTTCCTGCAAAATCCGCTCCCGGATAGAGCAACAGCCCCTGTTTCATATATCCGAAGGTTATTGTGTGGTCTGCCTTCATTGCCGAACCCAGTACTTTTCCTGTGTCCGCGGAAATTCCCGACGGGATATCAACAGAGAACACCCTGTGTCTGCCGTTATTGGTTAAATTAATAATCTCTGCCAGCTTTCCTTCCACTGGCTTCGATAAGCCTATTCCAAAGATTGCATCGATTATTATATTATATTCACAGAGCTTATTACTGTTATCAATACTTATACCTAAATTTTCAGCGATTGTCAGCTGCGCCTTCATCTGTTCACTGCATTTTTCTCTTGAAAAAGGCAAAAGAATTGCAACATGGTAGCCCTGTAAAAACAGGATTCTTCCAGCTGCAACTCCATCTGCGCCATTATTTCCGGGACCGCATAATACGAGTATACGGTCCTCATTTTTTATTGACTGTTTTACCACGGCAGCGACTTCCATTGCCGCCCTTTCCATAAGAACAAGGGGAGGAATTTTGATAACCTCCATCGTATAATTATCAATCTGCTTCATTTTATCCGAATCTACTATATATTTCATCTCACTGCCTCATTCAGACCGATTCATTCGTTCTATTTTCTCCTACAACAAAAGCATTCGCATAATTTTTCGTATTCGTTATCGATACATGGATAACCGATACTCCCTGCTCCTTAGCAAGCCCGGCAGCCTTACCATACAGCTTCACATAGGGCTTGCCGGCCTGGTCCCGAAGGACTTCTATATCCTTAAGAAAAAACCCCCTGAACCCCGTGCCGAACATCTTGGCTACTGCTTCCTTTACTGCAAAATTACCGGCAGCCCTTGACCAGTTACGGTCAATAAGCCGGATTTCATCTTCCGTAAAGCAGCGCTTTAAAAACCCTTCCTTCTCACAGGCTTTGCCGATTCGCTCAATCTCAATTAAATCTACCCCAATACCGGTTATCAAATTCTATCCTTCCTATCATCAAGGACTATCGTCAGACTTTTTATTAATACTGAAAGTGATATCGAAAGCCTCCATAACATCTGCCCCTAAAATATCGTGCATATAGTTATAAATCAGATTGTTCGCCGTCTCCATATCATGCTTTGCAAGAATTTTTTGCTTTAATTCCTCTCTGGTTTTTAATATCCATTCTGATATTTTCGCCAGCTCCTCCTGATTGGTGCGGATTGCTTCATAGCAGCTGGATATGCTTTCTGCCAGCAGTTCTTCATTCGCTTCTTTAATCTTATATGGAATATCGGAAAGTTTGTCGGAAGCTTTATCTATCTTTTCATTGATATCATTGATAAAACGTTTGTTTTGATCCAGCTTCTTCTCCTTAACGTTATCCTCGTTTTCATTTTGGACATCCATATTAACAACGATATCCGATACAAGAGATTTTTTTAGGCTCTTCATATCCTTGATATCGTTTACCATCTTTCCCTGTGCTTTTAAAAGGTTATTAACCTTTTTCTCCAGTTCTTTGATTCTGTAAGTCTTTTTCTCATCGGGAAACAATTCATGCCATCTGGAATCCAGCGTCAAAATCGGCAATTTTTTATCTTTAACGATTTCATTGTAATCCGCCTTTTTCTTTTTTTTCATAAGCAACCCTGCCTTCTGTAGACATATAATTAATTATCGGCAGATTCTTGCTTTTCAGACAGCTTATAGGATAATTTCATCAGACTTTCCGCTAAATGTACATTTTCAACGACTACATCCTCCGGTAAATGAAGGTCTGTGGGCGCAAAGTTCCAAATTCCTTTTATTCCCCATGATGCAAGAGAAGCGGCCATCTGCGGCGCTTTATTTCTCGGCATTGTAAGAGCCGCAATATCCACTTTATGCAGCTTTACAAACTCCTCCAACTCATCGGTGGATTTAATCTCTATTCCACGAATTGACAGACCTATCAATCTAGGGTTAATATCAAAAATACCCTTTATATGAAATCCTCTTCGTTCAAAATCAGCATAATTTGCTAAAGCCTGCCCCAAATTACCTGCACCGATTATGATTACATTATATTTTCTATCAAGGCCAAGTATCTTACCTATCTCTGTGTGAAGATATTCAACATTATAACCGTATCCCTGTTGTCCAAATCCCCCGAAATTATTAAGGTCCTGCCTTATCTGGGACGCTGTCACTTTCATTTTGCCGCTTAATTCCTTGGAAGATATACGGACAACATCCTTCTCAAGCAAATCTCCCAAATAACGGTAATACCTTGGTAATCTATTGATAACAGCCTTAGAAATATGTTTTTTTTGCAACTCTTTTCCTCCTTACGTCGAATAAATCTATAATTTATTATATTGGATTGTTAATAATAAGTCAATCAATTGCTGATTATTGTCAAAATAGATGCTGGGCCTCTCTATTACGGATTATTGGGCTCTGTCATTCTTTACTTGATAATCCGTATATGGTAAACTATAAAAGTCGTTACAAGAACGAAGATATATGAAAGAGGTATGATATCATGGTTTTATCATGTAGTAATATAAGCAAATCCTTTGGTACAACAGAAATTCTTGCCAATGTATCCTTCCATATTAATGATAGAGAGAAGGCTGCCATCGTCGGAATAAATGGTGCGGGTAAATCCACCCTGCTAAAAATCATCATCGGCGAACTGACCGCCGACGAGGGTAATATTACCTTTGCTAAAGGCAGTACCATAGGATATCTGTCACAGCAGCAGGATTTGAAATCCGGTAACACGATTTACGAGGAAATGTATCGTGTAAAGCAAAATATCATTGACCTTGATAAAAGAATCCGTGAGCAGGAGCTTATGATGAAGAACGCAGAGGGTGAAAGGCTGGAGCAGATGCTTCATACCTATACCAATCTGACCCATGCGTTCGAGATTCTAAACGGATATGCATATAAAAGTGAGGTTACAGGAATCTTAAAAGGCCTTGGCTTTGCAGAAGAGGAGCTGGACAAAAAAGTTGATACGCTTTCAGGTGGTCAAAAAACCAGAATCGCCCTCGGTAAGCTGCTTTTATCCCAGCCGGATATTCTGCTTCTGGATGAGCCGACGAACCATCTGGACCTCCTGTCCATCGCCTGGCTTGAGACTTATCTGATTAATTATAACGGTGCGGTTGTTGTCGTCGCCCATGACCGTTATTTTCTGGATAAGGTTGTCACAAAAGTTATTGAATTAGACCATCGAAAGGCCCGAACCTTTGAAGGCAATTATTCGGACTATGTATACAAAAAATCGATTCAGCAAAATGCGATGTACAAGGCATATCTGAATCAGCAAAGAGAGATAAAGCATCAGGAGGAAGTAATTTCAAAGCTTCGCTCCTTCAATCGTGAAAAATCCATTCGCCGTGCTGAAAGCAGAGAAAAAATGCTTGATAAGATTGAACGGCTCGAAAAACCGGCAGAGAATATGCAGATGCACTTTTCAATAGAGCCAAGAATATTAAGCGGAAACGATGTGCTGCGGGTTGAAGGCCTCGCAAAATCTTATGGCAGCCTGAACTTATTTTCCGATATTAATTTTGAAATTAAACGGGGTGAAAAGGTTGCTATTATCGGTAACAACGGAACCGGAAAAACGACGATTCTTAAAATCATAACCGGCTCCGTGGATGCAGATGCCGGAGAGGTTCAGCTTGGTTCAAAAGTCCATGTCGGTTATTATGACCAGGAGATGCAGCTGCTCAGTCCTGATAAGACATTGTTTGACGAGCTGCAGGATACCTATCCCAATCTGGATAATACGGCTGTACGAAATATCCTTGCCGCATTTTTATTCACAGAAGATGATGTATTTAAGAGAATTAAGGATATAAGCGGCGGTGAACGGGGCAGGGTATCTCTGGCCAAGCTTATGCTTTCAGAGGCTAATTTTCTAATCCTGGATGAGCCGACGAACCATCTGGATATCGCCTCTAAGGAGATTCTTGAAAATGTCCTGAACGCTTATGGCGGCACGATACTGTATGTATCCCATGACCGTTACTTTATCAATAAAACTGCGACCCGAATCCTGGACCTTACCGAAGAACAGCTGTTAAATTATATCGGTGATTATGATTATTACCTCGAGAAAAAGCCGGAGGTTGAAGCGGCCTATCTTAAATCAACCGGAGAAAAAGCCGGGAATACCACCGGTAAGCCCTGGCCGGTTTCCAATACGGCTTCCCGGGGAACCGATGAAGCAGTCAGCAACAACAAGCTTACCTGGCAGCAGCAAAAGGAGGAGCAGGCAAGAATCCGAAAAAGAAAAAATGATTTGAACCGCATAGAGGATGAAATCCACTCCCTCGAGGAAAGAGACAAGGAGATAGATTCCATGCTGATACGGGAAGAAATCTATACAGATGCCCACAAGCTTATGGAGCTGCATTCCGAGAAAAAGGAGATTGAACACAGATTAGAAGAGCTGCTCACAGAGTGGGAAAGTCTTGAATCCGAGGATTAAGTATATTTTAATCATACCGGGATTTAACAGGACACTAATTATATAAAAAACACCTGCAAGGAAAAGTATGCGATGAAGCGCTTCTCTTAGCAGGTGATTTTATTTAATTCATTTCTCTTTTTCTACAGCCCTTGTGCAGTCAGATTTTGTATCGTATTCATCATATGCTCATGAGCCAAGGCTTCAGCCAGCTCTCCGTCTCTTTTCTTAATTGCCTCCACGATAGCCCCATGCTCCTTACTGGATTGTTCAGCCCTATATGGCATGGACAGGGTAATCTTTCTGACCCGCTCCACATACTGGTGAAAGTCTGATAATACATGGTTTAATATCTTACTGCCCGAAGCCTTATAGATTAAATCATGGAATTTATTATCCAGCTCTACCATCTGGTCAAAATGACTTCTTCTTGCATGGAAATCCGCCAAATAAAGAATCTCCTCAAGAGCTTCTATCTGAGCATTGCTTATATTCTCACAGGCCCATTTTGCACAGAGACCTTCCAGATATGACCTTATAATATAGATATCATGAATATCCTTTGCGGTTATTCCTGTAACAGAAGCTCCTTTATTTGGTATGATGCTCACCAGACCTTCCAGCTCCAGCTGACGCAGTGCTTCCCTGACGGGAGTCCTGCTGACGCCCAGTTCTGTGGCTATAGCATTCTCCTTTAGCTCCTCACTCTCATGATACTCACCGGACAGTATCTTATCCCTGATTGAATTATATACTCTGCCTCTAAGGGAATACCTGTCGGCTATTTCTTTTTGAAGATCAAACTCTTCCAAGGAATTATCCTCCTTATTCTCCATAAAGCAATTTGCTTTCGGAACAAGTATTAATCATATAATTAAGGTCTATAGAACCGCCGCCCAACTCATATGGCATCGGTATCGCACTCTGCATATTACTTTTGGTACGCCGCTTATCGCTTACAGCTTCTCAATGGTATCCATCAGATAGTTTGCAAATTCCTCTCCGGTTGCTCCGGTATCCCTGCCTGTCAGCACCAGCTTCTTCTCTGTCACTGTACAGATATCCAGTGCTTTGTAAAGCTTATCGGCCTCTTTCGTATATCCTATATGGGCAAGTAACATAGCACCGGCACGAATCATGCTGCAAGGGTCCGCATAGATGTCTCTTCCCTCCTGTACCATTCTTGGTGCCGAACCGTGAATCGCCTCAAACATACCGTAACGCTTTCCGATATTGGCACTTCCCGCTGTTCCTACACCGCCTTGGAATTCTGCCGCTTCATCGGTTATAATATCACCGTATAGGTTCGGCAATACCACCACCTGAAAATCCTTTCTTCTCTTCTCATCCACCAGCTTGGCTGTCATAATATCAATGTACCAGTCATCCGCCGTAATACCCGGATACTCTTTTGCAATCGTATAGAATATATCCAGGAATTTACCATCGGTTGTCTTAATGATATTCGCCTTTGTTACCGCTGTTACCCTTGTCTTATTATTCGCTTTTGCAAATTCAAAGGCCGTTCGGATGATTCTTTCAGTTCCCTGGCTTGTTACCACGGTAAAATCAACTCCAAGGTCCTCCGTTACATTGACACCTTTGCTTCCTACCGCATACGCTCCTTCTGTATTCTCACGATAAAATGTCCAGTCAATTCCCTGCTCAGGGATTCTTACCGGTCTGACATTCGCAAAGAGGTCCAGTTCTTTTCTCATTGCCACATTCGCACTTTCTACATTCGGCCACGGGTCCCCTTTTCTGGGTGTTGTTGTAGGCCCTTTCAAAATAACATGACATTTCTTAATCTCTTCTAAAACCGCAGGAGGTATCGCGGCTTTTTCCGCCGCCCTTCTTTCGATTGTAAGACCCTCTATATTTCTGAAAACCACTTTACCGGTTTTTACATCATCCTGTAACAAATATTCCAAAACTCTCTGAGCCTGTGCCGTAATAGCAGGGCCGATACCGTCTCCGCCACATACACCGACAATAATCTGTTCCAGGGATTTATAATCAATAAAATCTCCCTGTCCCTTCATATCCTCAACTCTTTTTAACTGTTCAGCCAGCAGCTGTCCGAATTTTTCTTTTGCCTGTTCAATCTGATCTGTAATTAACATCTTTATCCTCCAAATTATTTAGTTTTTGTAAGGTTTCCAGATTTTATTGTATGTTAAGGAGCCCGGGTTGTCAACCCGTGGGTATCTTCTACCAGGTATCAATCCCAAGCTCTTCTTTCGCTTTTCGAATTGCATCCAGCATCTCATCATCCGTAATTACCGTGATTCTTCCGCCATCGTATTCCTCATCCACCCAATCCTTCACTTTGGATACCACCGAATTGCCCTTATCCAACGCCTGCTCTCCCCGAAGTCCAAAATAGCTGTTTATCCAATGAGCTATTCCGGCAAGGCCGGAGGTGTTCGAAACTGCCACTCTGACAGGACGGTTTAAGAATTTTTCCGTATCAAAGATATTATAGATTTCTTCATTTTTGAGTAATCCATCCGCGTGAATACCTGCCCTGGTCACATTAAAATTCTGACCTACAAACGGTGTTCTTGAAGGAACTCTGTAGCCGATTTCTTTCTCGTAATATTCGGCTATCTCGGTAATCACTCGGGTATCCATGCCATCAAGCGTACCCTTTAGCTGGGCATACTCAAATACCATCGCCTCCAGAGGTGTATTTCCTGTTCTTTCTCCGATTCCGAACAAGGAGCAGTTGACGGCTGCGGCACCATAAAGCCATGCCGTAGTGGAATTGGATACAGCCTTATAAAAGTCATTATGACCGTGCCATTCCAGCCATTCTGAGGGAACTCCCCCATGGGTAGTGATGCCATAGATAATTCCCTGTACCGAGCGGGGAATCACCGCTCCGGGGAAATTAACCCCGTAGCCCATGGTATCACAGGCTCTGATTTTTACAGGCAGCTGGTATTCTTTGCTTAGCTTCATCAGCTCATAACAGAATGGAATAACAAATCCATGGATATCCGAACGGGTGATATCCTCCAAATGGCAACGGGCCGCAATGCCTGTATCAAGGCATTCTCTGACGATGTTAAGGTAATGATTCATTGCCTCTCTTCTGGTCATCTTCATCTTATAGAAGATATGGTAATCCGAACAGCTTACCAGGATACCGGTTTCCTTCATACCGATTTCCTTAACCAGCTCAAAATCCTTCTTACTGGCACGAATCCATGAGGTAACCTCCGGAAACTTATATCCCCTTTCCATACATTTGTATACTGCATCCCGGTCCTTCTTGCTGTACAAAAAGAATTCGCACTGACGGACGATTCCTTTCGGCCCGCTCAGACGATGAAGATAATCATACAGGGTTACAATCTGCTCCGTCGTATACGGAGCCCTGGACTGCTGCCCGTCACGAAATGTTGTATCCGTGATAAAGATTTCATCCGGAAGCTTATGAGGTACAATCCTGTCATTGAAAGCAATTTTAGGAATTTCATCATAGGGAAATAAATTACGGAATGTGTTGGGCTGATTAACATCAACCAGTGAATAAATCGGTTCCTCCAACTCAAGAAGGTTGTTTTTCGGATTAATAAATACTTTTCTTTCATCCATAAGATTTCTTCGCCCCTTTAAAATAATTTTTGTATAATTATAATTTTGTATTATTGTATACAATTATACACTTGATGTCAATCCCTAATATAAATAAACTTTCATGGATTTATGGCAAATTCATCCTGGTGAATTTATTTTAGCCGCACCATTATAAAAAATTATATATTCTAATATTTGGGTTTTGTGAGAACAGAAATATATAAGAGACGATTTATGTTCTAAAGAATAATAGAAGATGCCAAGGGAAAATCATCTCTTGGCACCTTCTAAGCAACTATTTATATTCTATTATAAAAAATACTGAATTATTTCATACGCGATGGGCACCAGTATTGCAGGGAGCAGATTTCCTGTCTTAATCTTTTTTCCGAAAATCATATTTATGCCAATCGCAAATATCAATATAGAGCCTACGAAGGAAAGATTGCGAATCAATCGGTCACTTAAAAACGGTTCAATGAATCCGGCTGTCAAGGTAATGACACCTTGATAAATCCCTACCGGAATTACCGAAAAGAAAACTCCGATTCCCAAAGTCGATGCAAAAAAGATGGCTACTACACCGTCAATTACGCCCTTCGCCAAAAGCATCGAGGAATCTCCTGAAAGGCCGTCTCTTAAGGCTCCGATAACCGCCATCGCTCCAACGCAGAATAACAGGGAGCTGTTGACAAAGCCCTCTACAAAACCTTTGTCCTTTTCCTTATTAACCTTTAACTTAACCTTCAGCCATTCACCGACCCTGTCCAGTCTTGCTTCAAGATTAATGGCCTCACCTAAAAATCCCCCAATCGCAAGGGATACAATCATAAGCATAATATTTGAGCTTATTATCTTCCCGTCCTCAACTTTCAACAAGCCCTCCAAAGCACCGCTGACACCTATAAACATAACCGCAAGCCCAAGGCCGCTCATGATGGTTTCCTGAAAACGCTGCTTCAAGCCTCCTTTAATGATTAATCCAATCGTCGCTCCGATTAGGATGAGGACAATATTGCCCAATGTACCTAAGCCAATCATATATTTATACGGGCTGCTGCAAAACAGTCTGCTTTACGGCAGCCGCCTTTCTCTTAATTATAGTTTTTCATCTTAAACCAAGCCTGTTGTCTGTTCTACTTCACGAAGTGCAAGAATGGTTCTTTCAAATAACTCATCAAGCTCCCATCCAAGTAAAGCCGCACCATTACTGATAACCTCTCTTGAACAGCCCGCTGCAAATTTGGGGGTCTTGAATTTCTTTTTTACCGAGCTAACCTCCAAATCCATCGTACTTTTTGACGGACGCATAATGGCAGCTGCTCCGATTAGTCCTGTCAGCTCATCCGCAGCATACAGTATCTTCTCCATCTCATGCTCCGGCTTAATATCCACACAGATTCCATATCCATGGCTTGCCACCGCATGAATCAACCTCTCATCCAAGCCTCTTTCTCTCATAATCTCCTGTGTCTTAATACAATGCTGCTCCGGATACATGCCAAAATCAAGATCATGAAGCAATCCGACAATTCCCCAAAATTCCTCTTCTCCATGCCCCAATTCTCTTGCAAAATATTTCATGACTCCTTCTACAACCCTGGCATGCTTCAAATGGAATTCATCCTTATTAAATTCACATAACAGCTCCCAGGCTTCTTCTCTGGTTGGTATCTTTCCCATTACTATCATCCTTCCAAAATTATTAAAATAGCTATGCAAATTTTTTAATGGTAAACATCTTTTGCATAATTAATCGTTAGTTATGAATATACAACAACCAGAAAATAATTACAAGTAGATATGACAGATTTGATATTCAATTTGCCTTCAATTGGTGATAAATTAATGTTATTCCACTCCGGCAATATCCTTGATTACTTCTCCGGCAATAATCAAACCCGCAACAGAAGGTACAAAGGAAACACTTCCGGGTATCTGGCGTTTGGCAGTACACTTCCTGTCAGTACCCGGCGGGCAGACGCAGTTATTCCTGCAACTGCTTTCTGCACTCTCCAGAGGCTTTATGGCCGGTTCCTTGGAATATACGACTTTTAACTTCTTCACGCCTCTGGCTGACAGTTCCTTACGCATGACCTTTGCAAGGGGGCAGACCGAGGTTTTATATATATCGGCCACCTCAAATCTGGTGGGGTCCAGCTTATTTCCTGCACCCATGCAGCTGATGACAGGAACATTCTTTTCCTCACATCGAAGCACCAGCTCTATCTTACCGGATACCGTATCGATGGCATCCACCACATAATCATACTCCGAAAAATCAAATTCATCGGCCGTTTCTTTGGTAAAGAAACATTGGTGCATAACCACCTGTGCCTTCGGATTAATCTCAAGTATCCTGTCTCTCATGACCTCAACCTTATATTTTCCTATTGTCTTTCTCGTGGCTATAATCTGCCTGTTTAAATTCGTCAGACATACCTTGTCATCATCTATTAAATCAAATTGGCTGATACCGCAGCGGACCAGGGCCTCAACCACATAGCCTCCTACTCCGCCGATTCCAAATACAGCAACCCTTGCATTATAGAGCTTTTCCATCGCTTCTTCTCCAAGTAAAAGCTCTGACCTTGAAAACTGGTTCACATTTATGTCCTCCCTGGTAATTAATATTGCATCCTGGACGAATCCACTTGTTCGCATACATTGTATTTTAACATCTATTTTTATATTGGTATACTGGAAATCAATAAAAATAATTGGGTGCTGCCATTTTGAAATTTTCCTCCAATGACAACACCCTGTTTATTATTTTACTTCTTCAAAGTCTTCCTTGCCTACTCCGCATAACGGGCATACCCAATCATCGGGAACATCTTCCCATTTCGTTCCGGGAGCAATTCCGCCATCCGGATCTCCTAATTCTTCATCGAAAATATAACCGCATGCTGTACATTCGAACTTTCTCATAATATATTCCTCCTTAATAAATTATAGTTGATTGTTCCTAACCGCAGAGGAATTATCCTCCTTAATAAATTATAGTTGATTACTCCTAACAACGGAGGAATTATCCTCCTTATTGTATATTATCATAAAGCTATATAATTATGTATACCACAATTTGGAGCAAATCTCAACCATAAATAGCTTAATTAATAGCGATATTTTTTCGTTCATCATCGGCTGTTGAGAGAATGGTTTATAAACCACCCAACAATAACCTCTTTGCCTTCCCATCGAATACATTTCGGTAAAATTCGAGTGCTTTATCGCTACCTTTAACAAAAACCTGCATCATCGAGCGTTTCATAATATTTCCGTCCATTCCTGCGCATGTTTTTTGCGCATCCAAAGTTTGTGCCGAGGATTACGCAGGCACAAAACTTATAAGGTTGAAAGTGTATTTCTTTCAACCTTCCCCCTGATATCTTTTTATCGGATTATACTCACCGCACAGATAATGGATTGCCTGTAATATATCCTCTTTCCGGGCGGCAGCCTCATCATTCGGCAAATCAAGTATCACGTCTTCCACCTCCGGCGTATAGCGGAACTTGCCGACCGCCGCACCGCGAAATTCACCGTCAATTAACAGATAGTACAGCGTGTCCGAATAGGGATGCAGATATCTTTTTTTTAGAATATGCTCGTTGGATTTTACTAAAAAATCATTACGGTGCATAGCATAGACCGATTTTGGCGGCTCACCAGAATAGGTTTTAATCAATTCTAAATCCGTATGCAACATAAAATTGCCGTCATCTTCACAGATTACCATGTCGCTGACTAAATCAGCCAATGCTGCTTTTATCTCTTTTTCAGGCACTTTATAAAATGACTTAATCATCTTTATATCCAGCAGTACGTGGCAATGAGCAAACCGACAGAGCAGGATTTTCAATGCATCTTTACGGGAATATTTCGTTAACGCCACATCTGGAAACATTTCAGAAAATTTATACCATCCCCGGTCCCATTCGCCATCGTATTGGTCCTCATAAATCAAAAAGGCCTCTTGTAAACGATGGAGAACCGGCGTAATTTCTTTAACCAGCAGCCCGGTGGATTCTTTCATTTGCTGTATGTTCATCGGCCCTTCGCGTTCAATCAACGTGAGCAGTGCAAGCTGACGTTCTGTAGGTTTGTCCAATGGTTTACGAAACAAGCAAGCAAACAGTTCCACATCCTCCGGCATAATCCAGCCAAGATTACCTCCGGCAAACCGCCCTTTTATTAAAGCATGGGTTCTTTGCCGTTCACGGTTAAATTCAATGTCATTAAAATCGGCACGATATGTCAAGGATGGCGGGTCCCCGAATCCATTCCAATAAACATTTTGCCCCGGCTGTGTATTACGGTAGAGGTCTATGTATTCGGTTTCATTTGCCTTGTGGATGAGGTGCTGCCGCTCCATCCGGAGGGCGGTGATTTTATCATTGTTCATGTCGTGCTCCTTAATTTTATTAATCCAAAAGATTTTCTGGGATTTTTCACATGGAAATTAATACTGCAATAATTGATTGATATATTGGTATTACATCCTTTTGTATTGCATTTTATAAAGCATATCATACTGAACACGACAACAGTATGTCATATTCAATGATATAAACTAAAAACATTTTTCAAAAGGGAAGTAAATTCAGCACGTGTTTCTTCTGGTTCCAAAATCTTTGCTTTATCGCCAAAACCGAGAATCCAACTGAACATATAATCCTTATTCGTATAATCCAGCGTGAACAATAAACCATCATCAGTTTCTTCGCAGCAATGCAGACCATAATCCTCAATCAGCCGGAAGCGAACACTTTTATCAAATAAGATTTTTACATGATATTGTTCATGGAAAGCATCCTTTGCGGTAGCTTTTTCTGTCGGCACCGGACGAGGAGTGAATGTTTTCTCTGTAAGCCCACAATTCCATAAGCGGTTAAGTTTGAAACGACGAAAATCCTCTCGCAATTTACACCATCCGAATACATACCATGCATTCCACCGAAACTCTACAAAATACGGCTCAATCTCACGAAGCATTTCGCCCTTTGCGTAATAATAATCAAACCTTACTGTTTTGTATGCGGCGATAGCCTGTTTGAATAGTGCGATTTTATCTGACAGGCTATCTTTGTAATGGGAAGACAAATCAATCACTATGCTGTCGGAAAGTGAAACCACCGCATCGGCTGGCGCGAGTTTGGTCATAAGATTTTCAAAATTGGATTGTTTTGATATAGAATCAATGCTTTTAAGTCCTGCAACAAGGGTTTGCAGTTCCTCCGCCGTCAGCACATTTTTATTGATTTTATATCCTTCTATAATAGAAATGCCGCCACCGCCGCCACGTGAAGTAACAACCGGAATCCCTCCAAGACAAAGAGTATCAATATCCCGCAGGATTGTCCTGCAAGACACATCAAACCGCCTTGCCAGTTCCGATGCGGTAGTTTTATCCTTTTGAAGCAGAATAGTTAATATGCCTATTAAGCGGTCGATTTTCACGGTATCACTCCTAACGGTAACAGACCCCTGTATTTCGCATCCCATCATCGACATTAAAGCCAATAACCACATTGTTTGCAGCTCCCAAAAGAAATATATGAAATACTGAATTATTCTGCAACAAATCAATGCTGTCGAATGTGAATTGTAGGTTCATTGTTACCCATCTTTTTAAAAACGAGTTATTTTCTAAAGTATATTATACGAACACGACAATATCATGTCATATTAATTTTTATTCCTGCATGTAAAATATTAATATAGTCTCCCCATATAATCATCTGAATGCTTCTTACTCGTAAAATAAAAGACGACGTCCCCTGCTTTCAGACTAAAAGCAGCATCCGTGTTATCCTTCTTTTCTACCTGGCCACCTTCCATCACCCACATCGAGCAATGTCCGTTATTCAGATAATTAGCACCGTTGGAATAGGACAGGTTACGGTTATTGTTCATATCATAGGTCTCTATAGTAAAGTTCACGATGATATACCCATCCTTAAGCCAGAAATCTTCATGATAATCGATTCCGTATTTTCTTAGATAATCATTTACATCATATCCTGCTGGTGCTACATGAATATTTGCAGGCAGCTTATATGTACCATACCACCGCTGCATGTACTTTGAAAGATTCAGCTCTGTCTCCCCTATCTGCTCTTTGACCTTATTAAAGGATGGAAGGCCCGCTATATGGGCAGCATAATCCAGTCCTATAAAGGTCCGAAACTGACTTGTAAGCCGTATATCGCTGTAGGAATACATTGCCCCGTATTGGCTGCTTATCTTGGCATATGTAGTCTCCATAACTCTTGCCGTATGCATAAGCTCTGCTTCCGGTATCCTGCTGTATGGATTGCCTACAAGCCCCTGCTGGAGGTTTGCCAGGTCTATTCCCTGTCCAATCTTTACAAGATAGTGCTGCTTGCCGTAAAACTCTTCATCATAATATATATCTACAAGCTGTCTGTTCCTTCCCTTCTCATCCACATGATAGAAGGTCGGTTTGATAACAATTTTATTACCGCTTCCGTACATCTCACCAATTGTATCGATTCTGAAACGGAATGCATAACCGGTCTTTATGGCTCCGACATTCTTATACTTGGGATGGCTCCCGTTTAAAATAGGGAGAGTAAATCTGTTCATCCTCCCGGTTTGGTATCCATACTGATTCTTATTGCCTACGGTGTAATAATAGGCGTAATCATCATGATAATTCGTCCTCTTCGTACCATCAACGGCACCTTCAAAGTATTTGAACAGCATTGTATCCTTGATACGAAATACATCCTTCCATCTCCCTTCATCCGATATGTCATATATGGTGAGTCCGTACATCCTGCCTGATATCTGAAAAGTCCTTGTAGCAGTTGCCACATAGTTGTGAATATCGGTATTTCTCGTCGTCTCTGTGTTACTCAGCTTATCCTGTGCGTTTACGGCGATAGACCTGAATGATACGGTATAAACCCCTTCCTTTACCCACATGGGTACATAGAAGCGGTGCGTATCCCTTCCAAGTACAATCCATGTACCCGCCTTAATTATATCGTCATTTGCAGTGTCTTTGTCATTCTTGGTATCGATATAGACATCAAAGGGCAGCTTCATCTCGTTTCTTACAATTTCCTGCTCCTTTGCTATATAAGATATATTCTCCGGGTCTATGAACG
>JAEZXP010000054.1 GCA_023419655.1 Bacillota bacterium
ATGAACGGTATGGACCGGAGGGCCCGGATAGAGCCAGGATACCTTCCGAGGAAACAGACCGGATGATTTACAATCGCACCAGGGAGATACTATTCTCCTATGGGTATGAGCGGTATGAAATCTCCAACTATGCAAAAAGAGGTTATCTGTGCAGACATAACCTGGCATATTGGGAAGGAACGTCTTATCTGGGAATGGGTCTGGGGGCCTCCTCCCTTATCGGCAATATCCGGTTTAACAACATCCATTCCCTGCAGGAATACCTGAATCGGATGAATGAAAACCATCTGCAAAATGTGCATGATAATTTTTCAGAGAAAGAAAGTAAAAAGATTGAGCAGGATTTCCTTGGAATTAGAGAAAATGTAAGCAGCTTAACGAAGAATCAGCAGATAGAAGAATTCATGTTTCTTGGCCTTAGAAAAACCGGCGGAATAAGCAAGCAGGACTTTCTTAACAGGTTTGGTATACCGATGGACAGCATCTATAAGGATGTTTTGGATAATCTGGAGAAAGCAAAGCTAATCGTGACCGATAAGGATAGGGTCAGATTGACAGATTACGGCATTGATGTCAGTAACCGGGTATTGGCAGAATTTTTATTTTAATCATTCTTTCTAAATTTATCCTTGACAAATGAAATGGATAGTGATATTTTATTAGTAGATATTAGCACTCGTAACGAGTGAGTGCTAATAATAAAACCGAAACAAATCTGAATACAGTGGAGAAGGTGAGCAATTGCACGAGCTTGATGATAGAAAATTGAAAATTTTGCAGGCAATTATCCAGAATTATCTTGAGACAAGTGAACCTGTTGGCTCCAGAACAATATCGAAGTACACGGATCTTAATTTAAGCTCGGCAACAATCCGGAATGAAATGTCTGATTTGGAGGATATGGGTTATATCATACAGCCCCATACCTCTGCCGGAAGAATCCCTACCGATAAGGGCTACCGCCTTTATGTTGATATGCTCCTGTTGGAAAAGAACAAAGAACTTGAGGATATGAAAGGAATTCTGATTGAGAAGGCGGACCGGCTGGAAAGCCTGCTTCAGCAGGTAGCGAAGCTTCTTGCTGTGAATACGAATTATACTACGATGGTGACAACACCTCAATATAAGAAAAGGGTGAAATTCATTCAACTTACGGAGATTGATAATAATCAGCTTCTGGCAGTCATTGTATTCGAAGGAAATATCGTAAAGAATAAGATAATTAAAACATCCGCTGTTCTGAATAAAGAAACGATATTAAAGCTGAATATTGTTTTGAATACGTTTCTTCAGGGCTTGGATTTATCCTCGATTAATCTTCCGATTATTATACAGATGAAGGAACAGGCAGGAGAGTATAAAACGATTGTTAATGATATTCTGGATGCAATCGTTCAGGCAGTTTCAGAGGAAGAGGATTTTGAGATATATACTTCAGGTACAACGAATATTCTCCGGTATCCTGAACTGAGTGATATTGAGAAAGCCTCGGAGCTTCTATATACACTGGAAGAAAAGAAGATGCTGTCGGAATTGATACAGGACCGTATGGATGATGAAGAAAAGAGGGGAATACAGGTATTTATCGGTGATGAAACCCCCATCGAATCCATGAAGGACTGTTCCGTTGTAACAGCTACGTATGAGATTGAAGAGGGTGTATACGGCAAGGTGGGTATTATAGGACCCAAGAGAATGGATTATGAAAAAGTAGTAGGAACCTTGAAGAATCTAATGGTACAGCTGGATGATATTTTCAAAATCAAAAAAACATAAGCCGGAAAGGTGGTTAGGTTGAAGTGGAGGACTTGGATAAAACAATAGAAGTAATAAAGGCAGCTATGGAGAAAGAAAAAGCTGATAAGTCCGATAATTCTATGGATAAAAAGATAGATAAGGCAGAAGCTCCGGCAGCATGCCGGAAGGATGATGAGGATAATGAGATGATGAAGAAGCAGGAAGATGAGGCGATGGAGACGGATACCCCAGACAAGGAGAAGCCGTCCAAGGATGAAAAGTCATCGAAGTCATTTTTGAAAGGTTCAAAAAACAAGGAGCTGGCAGCGAAAGAGACACAGATTCAGGAACTGACAGACAGACTGATGAGAACGATGGCTGAATTCGATAATTTCAGAAAGAGAACAGAGAAAGAAAAATCTCAGATGTATGATTTGGGAGTAAAAAGTATTGTTGAGAAGCTGCTGCCTGTTATTGATAATTTTGAACGGGGTCTGGATTCTGTAAGTGATGCGGATAAAGATAACCCCTTGGTTCAGGGCTTCAATATGATTTATAAGCAGCTGATTACAACCATGGATGAGATAGGCGTTAAGCCGATTGAAGCTGTCGGTAATGAATTTAACCCGAATCTTCATAATGCGGTAATGCATGGAGAAGATGAAAATATGGGTGAGAATATTGTTGCAGAGGAATATCAGAAGGGTTATATGTACCGTGATACGGTAGTAAGACACAGTATGGTAAAAGTCGTTAATTAAATAAGTTTATCATTTAAAGAAAACATTTCTTAATTATATAGGAGGAATTTATATGGGAAAAATAATAGGTATTGACTTAGGTACCACAAATTCGTGTGTTGCAGTAATGGAAGGCGGCAAGCCCGTAATTATTGCAAATGCGGAAGGAGCCAGAACGACACCGTCCGTTGTGGCATTCACAAAATCAGGAGAACGTTTGATAGGAGAACCTGCTAAGCGTCAGGCAGTTACGAATTCAGATAAAACGATATCATCCATAAAGAGACATATGGGAACTGATTTTCGCGTAAAAATTGATGACAAGAGATTTTCTCCCCAGGAGATATCTGCGATGGTTCTTCAAAAATTAAAGGCGGATGCAGAAAGCTATCTTGGCGAGAAAGTAGACGAAGCGGTTATTACTGTTCCTGCATATTTTAACGATGCACAGAGACAGGCAACAAAGGATGCCGGTAAGATTGCCGGACTTGAAGTAAAGAGAATTATCAACGAGCCGACAGCGGCAGCACTTGCTTACGGACTTGATAATGAGCATGAGCAAAAAATCATGGTATACGACCTGGGCGGCGGTACATTCGACGTATCCATCATCGAAATCGGCGACGGTGTTATCGAAGTACTATCTACCTCCGGCGACAATAGACTGGGCGGAGATGATTTTGATGAAAGAGTAACCCGGTATATGGTTGATGAGTTCAAGAAGGCCGAAGGTGTGGATTTATCCGCTGATAAGATGGCGATGCAGAGATTAAGAGAAGCGGCTGAAAAAGCAAAGATTGAGTTATCCTCAGCAACAACAACGAATATCAATCTGCCGTTTATTACGGCAACCTCGGACGGTCCCAAGCACTTTGATATGAACCTTACCCGTGCTAAGTTTGATGAGCTTACGAACGACCTGGTAGAAAGAACAGTAATACCGGTACAGAATGCATTAAAGGATGCAGGTATCTCTGCTTCCGAGCTTAAAAAGGTACTTCTGGTAGGCGGCTCAACCCGTATTCCGGCAGTACAGGATAAGGTAAAACAGCTGACAGGACATGAGCCTTCAAAGAGCTTGAATCCCGATGAGTGTGTTGCGCTCGGAGCTTCAATCCAGGGCGGTAAGCTGGCCGGAGATGCCGGTGCAGGAGATATCCTTCTCCTTGACGTTACTCCGCTTTCCTTATCCATTGAGACCCTTGGAGGCGTGGCTACAAAGCTTATTGAAAGAAATACAACGATTCCCACCAAGAAGAGTCAGGTGTTCTCTACGGCGGCAGATAACCAGACGGCAGTTGATATCCATGTCGTTCAGGGTGAAAGACAATTTGCCAAGGACAACAAGACCTTAGGACAATTCCGACTGGATGGAATTCCGCCGGCAAGAAGAGGCGTTCCCCAGATTGAGGTTACATTTGATATTGATGCCAACGGTATCGTTAATGTATCTGCAAAGGATTTGGGT
>JAEZXP010000071.1 GCA_023419655.1 Bacillota bacterium
GCACTATCTCCTGCGGCAGGCTCAAGAGATATATCCCCTAAAGAAACAATGCCCACCAGGCTATTATTTTCAACAATGGGAAGTCTCCTGATTTGGCGGTCACTCATTATACTTGCCGCATCCTGTATATCCATATCCGGATTTCCGACCACCAAATCGGTAGACATAATATCACCGACTCTATGGTTACTTACCTGCCCGGGTGCTACAGACCTCACGGCAATATCACGGTCTGTAATAATCCCGATTATTTTGTCATCCGTACATACAGGAATAGATCCCACATCATATTGCTTCATCAGTCTGGCCGCTCTCTCAATGGTATCATCCGACCGCAGTGTTGCTATATCCCTCGTCATAATATCTCTAATCTTCATAATTCCACCTCCAATGATAGACTAATGATAGACTGCCCATCCATGGATATTTTTATGAAGCATAATCGCATCTAATTTCCATTCGTTATCTTTTTACCATTCTTGCCGCACCATAGATACCGGCATCATTGCCAAGCTCGGCAAACTTAATCTCGGTATCCTTGCAGGCATGCAGTACATTCTCTTTGTAATATTTTTTTATGATATCCAGAAAGTATTCTCCTGCCTTTGATACGCCGCCGCCAATAATATAGATTTCAGGGTCCAGCACACTGGTGACGGCCGCCATGGCTAAGCCTAAGAATCTTCCTGCCCGGGAAATTACGCGGACTGATATCGAATCTCCTGCTTTTGCAGCCTCGAATATAGACGGTAACGTGATTGGCTCCATATCCCTCAGGAGAGAATTCTCGTTGCTTTCGTCCAGATAGCGCTTTGCTGCCTTTATCATGCCGGTTGCCGAAGCTGCCTGCTCAAGACAGCCGATTCTCCCGCAGCCGCACCGGGATGTCTCATCATGGACAATCGGCATATGCCCGATTTCGCCTCCGGCTCCGTACAGTCCGTTAACGATTCGTCCACCGATTACAACCCCTCCGCCAATTCCGGTTCCAATTGTAATCATCACCAGACTTTTATGGCCCGCTGCACTTCCCTGCCACATTTCTCCCAGGGCTGCAACATTGGCATCATTGCTGACGATAACCGGCTTACCCGATAATTCCCTTAATTCTTGAGCCACGTGAACATTCTTCCAGCCCAGATTCGCCGCAATCGTAACATTTCCGTCTCCTGTCACCAGTCCCGGAACTCCTACGCCAATTCCTTCAACCTGAGAATCCATTATCTGAAACTGCTCCAGCTTCTCCTTGAGGCTGTTTGCCGTATTCTTCAAGATATATCTGCCGGTATCGGAGATATCCGTAGGAATCCGCCACCTTTTATGAAGATTACCATCCATATCAAATATACCGAACTTTGTTGTCGTTCCGCCCAAATCGATACCCACACTATATTTCTCCATAAAATATACTCCTTACGTCAATACATACTCTTACGATTCGAACGGAAAGCTTCCGCCTGAATCCATATTATATATGAAATTCTTCCCCCCGTAAAATTACCGATTTAATATTCAGCTCTTTATCAAGAAGTACGATATTAGCAACCTTTCCCGGTTCGATACTGCCGTATAAGTCATAGACTCCTATGGCCTTTGCCGGATTAACAGCGGCACCTTTTACTGCATGCTCCAATGGGATTCCCATATTTAATACACAGTTTTTCATGCACGCCATCAGGCTGGCTACGGAACCTGCGATTGTTCCATCGGATAACTGTGCTTTATTGCCGGTCACTTTTACAAGCTGTCCTCCCAGCGTATATTCCCCATCCGGCATACCTGCCGCCATCATGCTGTCACTGATAAGAATAACCCTGTCCTCTCCGAACATCTTGAATACCGCCCTTACAACACTTGGATGGATATGGACGCCGTCCGCAATTAATTCCACATAGCACCCGGCCGTATCAAAGGCCGCTCCGACTACTCCCGGTGCCCGGTGGGTAAAGGGCGGCATGGCATTAAATAAATGAGTAGCCTGCCTTGCTCCCCGGCGTAAGGCTTCCATGGCAGTATCATAATCGGCGGTAGTGTGGGCGATGGATACAGACACCTCATCCTTTACCTGCGATATGAATTCCATGGCTCCCTCTTCCTCCGGGGCGATGGTAACTATTTTGATTCGATTCCCGGACGCTTCCTGGAGCCTTCTGTATAATCCTATATCCGGCTTTCGTACGTATTTATCGTTTTGCGCTCCTTTTTTAGCGGATGAAATAAAAGGGCCTTCCATATGTATGCCACATAGAATTGCCCCTTTTTTATTGTTATAGGCGGATGCATTGCGGTACAGCTTTTCCAGCTCTTCTTCCTGTAAGGTCATACTGGCCGGACAGATGGTCGTCGTTGCGTTGGCCGCCTGATAGAGCGCTATTTCCTCGAAAGCTTTATCTGTTCCGTCGCAGAAATCATAGCCTGCGCAGCCGTGAAAATGGATATCCGTAAGCCCGGGAATTGCATACAGGCCGCTTGCATCCATAACCGTATCCTGAAGCTTGCCCTCTTCCACAATCTTATCTTCATGTATAAAGATATCTTCTTTTATAAAGCCCCGATTTTCATTATAAACCAAAGCGTTTTTTATAATCAT
Source organism: Bacillota bacterium (assembly GCA_023419655.1). Classification (GTDB taxonomy): domain Bacteria; phylum Bacillota; class Clostridia; order Lachnospirales; family Lachnospiraceae; genus Mobilitalea. Next base: position 2,591 of record JAEZXP010000071.1, read on the forward strand.
GCTTCTCCACCTCGTATAATGGTATTTTCTATTGCTTTAAATCCTTTACCAACATCGTATTGCGGTATTCTGTCGCCGGAATTCCCAGTATCTTTTTGCACATCCTCGAAAAATGCGCCATATCAACATAACCAACTCTTTCCGCAATATCACATATTCGCAAGGTAGGGTCCTTTAATAGCTTCGTAGCTTCCTTTATTCTTATCTCGTTCAATATCTCCGAAAAATTTTTTCCTATATGCTGGTTTAACAGCTTACTCAAATGCCACTGGCTTACATAGGTCTTCTCCGCCACGTCACTTAGGGTCAGCTTCTGAGCATAGTTTTTCTCAATATAAAGCATGGCATTTTTAACAATAAAGCTGCTGGCTGCATTCCCCGGTATTGTTTCGTTCTCTTTATTACAGGAATCCTCCGGCTGGATATCTTTTGCCTTAAGGTTATTTACCATCGCAAGTATCGCTTCCTCCAGCTCCTTCATATTGGAAGGCTTCAGCAGGAATCTTGTAACGCCAAGATTAACCGCTTTAATGGCATAATCAAATACCCTGTATCCGGTTAATATGCTGATTTCCATGTCGGGAAATTCCGATTTTAATCCTGCTACCATACTTAATCCGTCTAATCCGGGCATAGCAATATCAGAGATAATAATATGGGGATGATATTTGCGGATTGCCTCTGCTCCCTCCATTCCGTCATAAGCAGTGGCAACAATCCGGCATTCGTACTTTTCCCAATCAATCGTCCGGGACAATCCTTGTGCAATGATAGGTTCATCATCAATAATCATTACCTTATACATTGTAATCCCCCTTTGCCTTGCCATATCTATAATTCATTCTATCCCTTGACCGCTCCGGCCGTCAACCCTTTGATAATATTCTTTTGCAGGAAGATATAGACAACCAATACAGGCACAATAATCAGCGTAACAGCCGCTGCCATCAGGCCAAAGTCCTTGCCATACTTTGAGCTTATCTCAATCAGCAGGGCACTAATCGGATATTTGACCCTTCTGCGAATCATAATAAGCTGTGTAAACAAATCATTATAGGACCATAAAAAGCAGAATATGGCTACTGTTGCCAGTGCGGGCCGCAGTAACGGCGTTATAATCCTTATAAATACCGAGCTTATTCCTGCCCCCTCCATATAAGCCGCTTCTTCCATCTCAAGCGGTATTCCCCTTAGAAAACCCATCATAATGATGGTCGCAAAGCTCAAATTCCCTGCTACCTGCGGTAATATTACACTGATGGATTTGTTCAGAAGATTAAACCCTGTCATCATTTTAAAGACCGGTATTATCGTTGAGAACGCAGGAAACATCAGGCTGGACACAATCAAGGAATTGATTAGTGCCTTCCCCTTGAAGTTATACCTTGTCATTGCAAATGCCATCATGGAAGATAGTATCAGCACTGCCACCGTTACACTGCCGGATATAACCAGACTGTTGTAATAAGAGGTAAGCACATTCTGTTTTCCAAAGGCATTCTCATAGTTTGCCAGAGTAAATTCCTTCGGCAGCGAAAACGAACTGTTTACAACCTCCCTTGAGGGCTTAAAGGAATTGTTGACAACCCACACAAAAGGAAAAATCGTAGTGATGGACCAAAGGATTAATATAAAATATATCAAGATATATCCAACGGATAATTTTTTAGTTTTTCTACGCTTATTCATCCTCACTCCTCCTTACAGATTCTCATTCGGCCGTATAATCCTGTTCACAATCCATGAAACAACAACCCCGAATAGAACAATAAGGAGGGCTATCGTTGAACCGTAATCAAAATTACCGATGGTAAAGGTCCGCTCATACATATAGGTTCCGAGAAAATGAGTTAATCCCTGAGGGGCTCCCTTCGGCACAATCACCCATGGTAAGTCGAATACTTTAAGTGCGCCGGTTACCCCCAAGGTTACACAGGTACATATTACACCGCGAAGCAGCGGAAGCGTTATATAAAAAACCTGCTTGAACTTTGAGCAGCCGTCGATATCGGCAGCTTCGTACACTTCATGGGAGATTCCGTTAATTCCGGTCAGCAAGATTACAAAGTAAAAACCGACATAGCTCCATAGCGTTGGAATGGAAATCATAATAAATGCCATCCCTGGTGCAAGCCAGTTAATTGGTTCCTTCCCCAAAAGCGCCATCAGCTGGTTTAGCATGCCTCCCCTGTAATTATAAAAAAGCTGGAAAATCAGGCCGATAGCCGTTGCCGAAATAACAATCGGGAAAAAGTACACGATGCGGAAAAACTGCTGCCCGTGTTTGACTGCGTCTACCAGGATAGCGAGAAACAATGCCATTCCAACCTGAAATACAATGGTTAAGCCCATCATTTTTAATGAATTCAAAATAGCGGTTCGTATCTTAGGATCTATAAATAAATTTTTGTAATTTTCTAATCCAATGAACTTAAATTCCTGCCCCGGCATTCTTACAACCGAAGACATATCATATAAGCTGTTTCTGATATTATCGATAAAGGGTACATATAAAAACACCACCATCATAATAAATCCCGGCAGTAAAAATATAAGTAAAGGCCATTTTTTCTTATATAACATGGTGTAAATCCCGCCTTCCTGTCTAGCGTGTACTGACATGTTCACCTGTTGCTGATGATGAGCGTGTCAGGACACTGGCATAAGAAATTCAATAATTTAATATCCTGCGATTATGAGGATAGGTCCTGTATAAAAACCCGGGGGCTTATCTGCAGCCCCCAAGGTTTTAATGTATAAATTCATTCAAAGATATTATTTTGCATTAATAGCAAGCACTTCATTCAGTAAATCAGTCGATGATTTTGCACCGGTAGAAACATCTACAATGCCTGCAATCAACGTATTATATGCTTCCTGGGATATCCTTGCGTCTGTCGGTGATGAGATGCTTGTAGCAGCACTGCTGTATTCCAGTCCGGATACGCCCAGAGAGGTCATAAAATCAAGAGGTTCTACGGCTGCGGCCGCCTGCCCATTGCCGCCCCAATATGCGCTAATCGCTTCTTTGCTGGTATGAGCCATAACAAAGTTTACTGCTGCTTCTCTCTTATCAGGGTCATTCCAGGCTTTCTTTGTAATATAGAAGCCTGAGGATATTCCGCCAACCATTGCCTTCGGCTGTGCTTTTCCTCCCGGAATTACAGGGAACTCTACAACTACGGTGTTCTCCTGGTCAGGAATACCGCCTGCATACCATGAGCCGTCCAGCTGCATCGCTGCTTCTTTATTCTTAAATAATTCACCTGCAAGGTCATTATCAATCGTATCGGTGTCAACAGGGAATGCCCCAAGCTCTCTTAAGGTCTTAAACATATCCAGCCCCTTCGCCCAATCTGCAGGAGCTTCGGCAGGAACGACAGCGTAACCGTCAGGACCTGCTGCTGAAAGCATTAAGAACTCTACCCAGTAATGGGGAACGTTGTTAAGGGATACTGCAATCGGAACAATGTCATTTGCCTTAAAGGTTTCAATCGCTTTTAACATCTTATCCCAGTCGGTAGGAAGCTCCAGCTTGTACTGGTCAAATAAATCCTTATTGCAGAAAAGTCCTTCCCAATAACCTGTTGTAGGGACTGCTCTTTCCACGCCATCCGGATTTGCAGCTGCTTTTAATGCGCTGCTTAAAATATCCCCTGCATAATCGGGATATTCTGCTCTGATTTCTTCTATCGATACGAATTTGTCAGCAGCCAAAACATCACTTGCATTCGCGTCCGTAAAATACTGAATAACATCCGGCTCATTGCCTACTGCAAAGTCAGCCGCAATCTTTGTCTTCCAGTCCTGGTCGGCAGACTGTGAATCATCCTCTACTGTTACATGAGGATAATTCGCCATAAACTTGGCATTGTGATTCTGGTAGTTTTCTGTATTCGGGTCCGTTCCGCCATACATTGAAACTGTAATTAATGTAACCGGATTCGGTTTATCTGCTTTTTTATCATCTGTCTTTTTGTCATCATTCTTTTTATCATCTTTGCTGCTGTCATTTGCGCCCGCCGGGGTGTCGGCTTTTCCATCATCCTTCTTACCGCAAGCTGCAAATAAAGTAAACACTAAAACAACACAAAGCAGCATGGCAAGCATTTTTTTCATATTCCTCATAACAAATCCTCCCTTATAATTGTTATTGCCAAAACAGCACTCTGCTGTTTCGTACAATATCATTATAATATCTATATTTTCTAAAATCATTAGACGGTAATGGTATTATTTGTTTATTCTTGCTATCTTCCATTCGAATTACGACAAAATTTCCGGCAGTTTATCCGATTAATCCTTTTTATCCATAAATCGTTTGAGCAATTTGCCCTTTTCTGTATTATCCGCAGGCTCACTCGGTATCGTGATGGTGGATGCCGTCTCCCCCTCGCCAACCGGAAGAATCGTAAGTCCATACTCTTCTCCGTAAATAAGCTTAATCCTCTCGTTGACATTGCGGATACCAAGGGAGGTATGGGTGCCTTTTCCTACTTCTTTTATAGGGGTCTTGGCATCCAGGATACTTTGCACCCTTTCAATGTCCTCCCTGGACATATTCTTGCCGCTGTTAATCACCTGCAGCACCACATTTTCATTCTCTTTAAAAACCTTAAGCCTTATGCTTCCGCTCTTTACCACCTCTACGCCATGCACCACGGCATTCTCTATAATTGGCTGCAATATCAGCTGCGGAACCAGGGTATCCAGTAAGGCATCATCAATATCCTTTTCCACTCTAAGCCGCTGTCCAAACCGCATGGAGGCAATATAAAGGTAAGCGTCGGCACACCGCAGCTCCTCCGAGAGATGAATCAGCTTTTTGTTGGACCTGTCCATACTGTAATCCAGCAAGGTGCCCAACGCCTCAATCATCTTTGTTACCTCCACATCTCCCGCCATCCTTGCCTGCCAATTCATCATTTCAAGGGTGTTATTAAGAAAATGCGGATTTATCTGGGATTGCAGGGCGATAATCTTCGCTTCTTTCTTAGCCAGCTCCTCGTTATATGCATAGTCAATCATGTATTTTATCTCCGAGGACATCCGGTTGAAGGATTGCAGCAGATAGGTGAATTCGGAATTGGGCATCGGCTCGCCTTCCACCTGCATACCGATATTTCCTTTTTCAAGCTCCTTCGAGGCTCCTATCATTCTGCTGATTGGAATGGTGATATGGCGGGTTATAAAATACAGCATATAGATAAATACCGGTATGATGACAATAATGATAATGGCAATTCGGTTTCGTACCTCATTCAGCTCCGAGTAAATGGTATCCTGATTGGCAACCAGTACGGTTGCGAAGTGGTAATCATCGAATTTCTGCTGGTATAATAACCCCATGTATGCCCCGTCATTTTCTTTCGTCATACTTCTGTTCTTATCCGTCGAATAGCCGGCGCTTAATTTTTGCAGTATCCCGGACTTTTCAGGCTCGTCCAAGGATTGGTTAAAATAAATCATGGAATCGCTGCTGTTTATAAAAAATCCCATTTCATAATCCTTATCCTGCGAGATACCGCTAAAAAGCCTGTCCTTATTCAGCTCCAGCACCAATGTACCGAATTTGGTATAATTCGTCGTCGTATAAAAATTCCGGATAATATACAGCTTATTGCCGATTACCCTTACATGGGCATCGGAAGTGTCCATTCCGGTTATTTTGTTCGCTTCGCTTTCTACAATATCGTGATATGTCTGGATATAGTCCGCCGGCTGTCTCGAGGTATAATACAGTCTCTGCGGCGCTTCGCTAAGATAAAAAACAGAGATGACAAAACGGTTGTCATTATAGAATTTGCTGATGAGATTGCCGTTAACCGCTCTGTAAAAATCAGCATAGCTGATTGTTTCATTCTTGTATTTCTTCCATGCATTTTCGATAACAAGCTCATAGGAGGGTTTTTTAGAAATAGTAATCGCCTCATCAATCTTTTGCGAATGCAGGGAGGTAAAATTCTTTGTCCATTCCTCCATCAGCATTTCGGTCTTTTCAATGATGCTGTTACGATAGGATATTGTTATAAATAGGAAGATAAACAAAACCGGCACAATCCAGCAAACAGCCGTTAAGAACAACAGTCTCCTTCTTAGTGATTTTGGTTTTCTTTGTACCATACACAGACTCCCCCGATTATATAAAATCTATATCGATTATTAGTCAGAAACAGGCTGTTCCAAATCAATTAATAAAAAGAAAGCATTGCTTTATCCAACTAATTTTTTTGAAACAGCCCTTGATTTGATTATCTCTATTTTAACATATATCCGTTCTATTGAATATCCCTATTTACCCATACCGGGATGCCGATGCGTTGGTACACCATTGTCAAATTAACTTAACTGATTATGAGTGTGTCAGGGTGCTGGAATAAATCTGCAGGAACTCCTCGAATATCTCACAGATATGCACTGCTGATTCGGATTCTGCCATTTCGCAGAAAATACGCAGCAGCGGCTCCGTTCCTGAAAATCTTGCTATAATCCATCCGCCATTCTTAAAATAGACCTTGCATCCGTCCAGATATGAAACTCTGTCTATTTCAAAGGGCATATCGGGCAGGCACTTGTTAATAATAAGCGTCTGGTAAATCTCACTCTTCCTCTCATTCGTAAAGGTATAGTCCCGTTCCTCCATATATAAAGCGCCGTATTCCGCTTCAATTTCACTTATAATCCGGGACAGCCTTTTACCGGTGACAGCCATCATCTCGACCAGTAAGGACGCGGCATAGATGCCATCCTTTCCATTAATATGGCCCCTTACAGTCAGTCCGCCGGAGGACTCTCCGCCTATAACGGCATTGGTTTCATGCATTTTGGCCGATATATACTTGAAGCCAACCGGAACCTCATGGCATTTTTCCCCGAAGCTTTCCGCTACCCTGTCCAGCAGATGGGTGGTGGCAATATTTCTAACTGCAGCCCCCCGCCATTTTTTATATTTTACAAGATAGTAATACAGAATCACCAGGATAACATTAGGATGCAGGAATCTTCCGGTGTCGTCAATAATACCGATTCTGTCCGCATCACCGTCCGTAGCGATTCCGATGTCGCAATGATAGTCCTTTACCCTGTTTATTAAGCTTCTTAAGGTCTGTGCCGACGGCGAAGGCAGCTTCCCTCCAAATAAGGTGTCGTGCCTTTCATGGATGGTCTGGACATCACACCGGGCTGTCAGAAGGATGGTCTTTAAGGAGGTCTCACTGACCCCGTACATCGGGTCCAATGCAACCCTTAGTCCTCTCTCCCGTATCGCCTGCATATTGATACTGTTGATAATGTTGTCCAGGTATTCATTTAATGGATTTATCTCGATGATAAGCTCATCCTTCACCGCCTCCTGATATTCCGCTGCGGCAACCTCACCGTCTGCGATATCCTCAATATAATTCTCGATATCCCTGGTCTGAATCTCATCCGCATCCCTGCCGCCATAGGTAAATACCTTGATTCCGTTATAGATAGCAGGATTATGGCTGGCTGTAATCATCATTCCATAATGCAGCTCATGCTTCATCACATAATACATAATCAATGGTGTCGGAGAAGAACGGTTAATAAGATAGGAGGTAATGCCCTCCCGGGCGAATACCTCTGCGGCCCACCGCATTGCCTCCTTTGACAGGAACCTCCTGTCATAGCCAAGCACGATACCATCATCTGCCACGCCCTCATTTTTCATTTTTAGTGCCAACGCTTTTGAAAGCTTCTGAATATTTGCCTTGGTGAAATCCTCACCGATAATGGCTCTCCAGCCTCCTGTACCAAACTTAACCATCCTATGACCTCCTATAATGAGTAACCTGATATGCTATTGGTCTGTTGCTATCCCATAACTACTGTAATTTCATTGATGCTTCCCGCAGGCTGTATCTGAATTTCATCCACCTTCTTCTTATTCAGGGTCAGACTTCTTACTCCCTTCATTGCACCCTCCGGATTCAGAACGGTTATACGGTATACTGCTCCCCGCCATTCACGCTCTATCTTAAATTCTTTCCACTGGGAGGGTATGCAGGGGTCAATCATCAACCTGTCAAACCCGGGTCTGATTCCCAGCATGTAATGGGTTGCGCAGTAATATGCCCATCCCGCTGTACCGGTCATAAACGGATGCCTTGCACGGCCAAAAGCCGTATGCTCCCGTCCTACGATGAACTGACAGTAGGAATAAGGCTCTGCCTCTCTGATTTCTATCTTATCGTTCTGGTAATAGGGGCACAGGGCATCATAGAATTTCATGGCACGGTCGCCTCTTCCCAGCCTGCATTCCGCAGCCCAGGCCCATGGGTTGGGATGGGAAAAGATTGCTCCATTCTCCTTAAGCCCCGGGTATACCCTGGTAATAAATCCGATATCGTCATCGGCCTCTGTATAGGAAGGGCCGTTCAGCATAATGCCGTAAGGGGTAAAGAGATGCCTGTCAACCGCATCCATCGCAGATACTCCTTTTTCGTAAGGTGCGGCACCGGACAGAACTGCCCAGGCGTTTGATTCCAGGTGAATTCGTCCCTCTTTATCATGGTTGGTGCCAATCTTTTTGCCATTCTTCGTGATGCCCCGGATATACCATTCCTCATCCCATAACTGGCTGTCGCAGGCTTCCTTTACCCGGTCCTTCATCTTCGAATATTTTATGACATCCTCCGGTTTATTTAGGTATTCCGCACAATCGATAAAGTTTCCAAGTGCCCAGTAATGAAGGAAGGATACCATGGCACTTTCTCCGCCGCCCAGATTGAGACAGTCGTTCCAATCGGCTCTTAGACCCTTGCATATCCCTGACTTACCGATTTGCTCATTCGAAAAGTCCAGTATCCTTGTCATATGCTCATATACGGTTCCGCTTCCGCCGTCGGCATAGGTCACCACTTCATCCAGAAGTGAAAATTCTCCGGTTTCTTTGATATATTCGGCAATCGTACTGACAAGCCACAGGGCATCATCGGAACAGGCCTGGTCAATTCCGTGTATATAATCCTTTTTATCCGGTACGGGAACGACGGTGGGTGACTTAAACGGCTTTACTTCCTTATCCGGCTCGAACCATTCCGGCTGGAACAGATGCAGCCCATATCCTTTCGAAACCAGCCCCCGTAACAATTCAATGATTCTCTGGCGGCATTTCACAGGATTCGAATGAATGACCATCATGGCATCCTGTGCGGTATCCCGGTATCCCAACCCGGTTCTTCCGCCGACCTCTATAAAGGAGGCAAACCGTGAGAACAGAATATTTATCTCTGCCTGATAAAGATTCCAGATATTGAGTAAGGTGTTCATCCCTTCACTCGGTGTGCTTACCCGCAATTTATTAAGCTTCACTGTCCAATAATCTGCCAGCTTCTGAAATTCCCGGTCTACCGTATCCGTATCCGAATACTTCTTTCTTATTCCTTTGCCGGCAGTACGGTTTCCCTCTCCCAGCATAAAGATTATTCTGATATCCTCACCCGGATGAAGTGTAAATCTCTTATGCAGGGAACCGCAATGATTTCCCCCTTTTTCATAGGAACCGCCGCATACCCCGTTTATAACAGCCATCGGATTGTCCTCCGTATGATATAAGCCGATAAACTTATCTCTCAGGCAGTCAAAGCTGTCCGGTTCAAAATTCGAAGTGAAATACTGATAGCCATATTCCTCATAAAACAAATCATGCTCAATAATTCCATCCTCATAGGAGGAGCCGGCGGCATAATTACTCATCTGAAAATTACGGTTATCCATATCGATATGATGATAGGAGAACTCCAGATAAGAAAATATGCTTAGTTTCCGGGGCTTGTCACTCTTATTCTTTATCTTCACATCCCACAGCTCGACTGTATCCTCCAAAGGAATAAACAGTTTCTGCTCCGCGGCAATACCGCTATAATCACAGGAATATTTGGTATAGGATAAGCCATGGCGGCATTGGTAGTCCGCTTCATCCAGAGATTTGCCCACCGGCTGCCAGGATACGCTCCAGTAATCGCCTGTCTCATCATCCCTAAGATACACATAATGACCCGGACGGTCCATCGGAATACTATTGGCACGAAAACGGGTTATCCGATGATATTCCGGCGACTTGTAGAACATATAGCCTCCGGCAGTATGGTTTACAACACAGCACATCTCATTGACCCCCAGATAATTGGTCCACGAGGCCGGTAAATCCACTCTCTCTATTACATACTCCCTGTTCTTATTATCAAAATATCCGTACTTCATCCTCCGAATCCCCCTTTACATATTCTGTGCTGCTCCTGCCCTTTGCAGGGTAATATACTATTATTAGTTATATCATAAGATTTCCCGGAATAATTTTGTATTGCTATGGATGTTAATATTTGATTTATATTGGCTTCTTCGCATAAACATATATAACAAATAAGGGCATCATGCGAAATTATATTCGGACACCCGATAATTTCACATCATACCCTGTCTCTATCGAATAGTGATTGTGTTATTTTAATTTAAAGGTTTTTGGAGCAAGCTTATAGGCGAGAATAAATGCCACCACCGCATATAGAATGCAGAATACCGATATGGCACTGCCAAATATCAGGGTCGGTATCTGCTTTCCGATGGCAAAATAGCATACAAAATATGTTACAAAATTTGCAATGCTATATGCAGCGCTCTTTGATTCCAGATTAATATTATAGGGCTGAAGCAGATAGTAAAGCACAATGGTGTGAACCGAAAAGAACACCGACATTGCCAATATCGACACAAACAGCAGGATATAATTAACCGGCTGATTGGTTCCTCCCGTGATAAACAGCAGGCTTGGCAGTCCTACGGCTATTACTGAGGCGGGTATCAGGTTTATGATAATGATGTATTTCAGTCTTTCCACGAATAGAGATAAAATTGCCTTAGGCTGGCGATAAAAGCGATAGGACAGCATGCTGTGGTCACAATTCATGAACATCGCCTGTGTGATAGCATTTCCCCGGTTAATGATATACATGACGAACAGAAAATAGGGCAGGGATAAATGCAGCAAATTATTCAGCTTACCCTTATCCTCCGGAAATAAAAAGCATACGGCGACGGCAGCTATATAGACCAGAATGCAAACCAGGGTAATCCTCTTCGCAGATTTTGTCATCAGCTTTGAATGACGCTTCATGAATAGCTCATTAAAATACGTATACCCGGTCTTATTGCTGGTGTGGCCTGGTTCAAGAGATATTCTTTTTTGCATGGTGAGCCTCTGCGCCTCCGTTACCGCCTCCTTCGACCTCTTGATAGCAAAATTATCCGGGCTTAGCAAATCCTTGTATATCCTTCTGTATTCACCAAATTGCAGAATATATTTAAGGGCAAGCACGCCTGGAATAACCATCAATGCAGCTATTGCCCCAAAAATCAATGCACTTACCGCATATCCCAGATAAGGCGGCAAAAACGCCAGAACAAGCAGGATTGCCACAGACGTCCACTGTACAGGGGAGGGCTTGTTTTCATCCTTTACCTTCTTATCCCTCTTAAATTTCATCAGCACCGCAGCCGAATAGCAAAGCTTAAGTGACACCACAAAGACCGGTATGGACAGACAAGTAAGCCTTCCCATGCCGCTGAGCGTACCAAAAATCAAGGAGAATACTAAAAATCCTGTAAATGTCTTTAATAAAAAATACAGATAATTCGACAGTGCATACTTTTTTGCACTCATTCTCATAAGACATATGGCGTAAAACTTATCCTTCGTAGGGTTAAACATATGGGTGTTAAGAAAGCACCCTGTAATCGTCAGGAACAATATAATGTGCACAAAGCTGTCTGGTGCCGGAGCCTTCATTCCCTTCGCCGCAAAATAAACCAGCAAAATATAGATTCCCTTGCCTAAAAATATAGAAAAAAACTCTACAATAATACTGATTACATTTATGACCATTTTCAAATCAGAACTGGCATACAGCGAGGCAGGAAGCAGCTTTTTTATAAGGGGAAGGGATTTGAGCCAGTAAATGATACCGTTGGTCCTATAGGCCCTTCGCAGTTTAAATGAAATTATAAAAGTGTTAAGCATCGCCTTCACCCCTTAAAGCATTGATAATCCTATCCTTGAAGGCATTGTTATCCAGGCTTTCTTTCTCTATCCTTTCAAGTACTCCGTTGTTTAGAATTACAATGACATCACAAAGGTCCAGCGCCAGCTCCAGAATATGTGTTGAAAATATAATGATATGGTCTTTTTTCATATGCCGAAGAAGCTGCTTCATTTCATCCGCAACCACCACATCAAAGGATGTAAGCGGCTCATCCAGCAGAAAAACAGGAGGATTTGCAATGAAGTTAACAAGCATCTGCATTTTATTCTTCATTCCGTGGGAATAGTCTTTTATCAATCTGTCCCGGTCCCCGGAATCAAGACTGACAAGATTAAAATAGTCATCGATACTCTTTCCATCGGTAATTTTGCTTTTGTTTATATCCATGAAGAATTTTAAAAATTCCCTTCCCGTTAAAAATTCCGGCACCAGCGGAGTCGACAGTACATATCCAATGTCATCAACGGTTGCTGCCCGCAGCATCCCGTTCTCCTCAATCCTATAACTGCCGTCATCAACTTTCATATCCTCATTAATGCAGTTGAATAACGTCGTCTTACCGGCGCCGTTACGTCCCAGCAGACCGTATATACAACCGGTTTCAAAGGTAAAGGTTGCTCCGCGAAGTACCTCCTTTTTCTCAAAGCTCTTTTTGATATTTTCTACTATAAGTTTCATGTCAATTTTCTCTCCTATGTTTGTTAATCCATCCTATTTGATTTGTTATTTTTTACAATACCATATTCCGGTATTTTGTACAACAAAAACGACGGCGGGCACAATTTTAGATTGACAATACCCTGTTTCGGTGCTAGGATTACTGTTAAAACCCGGAGGAAATAAAATTATGTTGAATTTGCAGCCGAATAAGCTGAATAAGGACGACGATTTTTAGCGCATGTATCTATGTTAATAACATAGGTGCACGCGCTCTAAGAGTTGTGCCTATGTGGAGAATATAGCAGGGAGCCACATTGGTAGAGTACTATTACGGATGGGGCTCTTTTTGTATATATGGATACATAATGTTCTGATTTTGAAGGGAAGTGATGGAATGAGGCATATGGACGATGTCTTTATGGATTCCTGCCTGTTTATTCATAACCGAATATACAATTAGATGTATGCTCAATCGTGTGCATACAGGGAATCGGAGGTAAATATGAAAATAATAAACGGAATTATTAAAATTAACATTGAAACAGAAAATATAGCCGGATATATCGGTAAACGGATTCATCTGCACGGAAGCATCTATAAGATAAGAAAAATGAGCGGCTTTGCATTTGTACTGCTGCGGACAAAAAGAGAAGTAATACAATGCGTCTACAGCGAAGATTTTTCTGCTTTCAGTCTGGATATCTTAAAGGAAGAAAGCTGTGTAAAGCTGACTGCTGATGTCGTGGGAGAAGAACGTTCTAAGACCGGATGGGAGCTTAGAATGGTTGATATCGAGGTTCTGTCCGCTCCCACAGCAGAGAGTCCCATCGTAATTAATAATAAAATGGTTGATACATCCCTTGAGAATCTGCTGGATTACCGTCCCGTAACTTTACGAAATGAAAAGGAAAGGGCCATATTCAAGCTTCAGGAGGGTATCTGTAACGGCTTTCGGAAGTTTCTTACTGAGCAGAAATTTACAGAGATACACTCACCCAAGCTCGTCTCTGCCGGAGCAGAGGGAGGCGCCACTATCTTTCATCTGGACTACTTTGGTAAGGACGCATATTTGGCTCAAAGTCCGCAATTTTATAAGCAGATGATGGTCGGCGTATATGAAAGGGTCTATGAGATTGCCCCTGTATTTCGTGCCGAAAAGCATGATACTTCCAGGCATCTCAATGAATACACCAGTGTTGACCTGGAGATGGGATATATTGAAAGCTTCGAGGATATCATGAACATGGAAGTGGGTATGCTTAAATATGCCCTTTCAGAATTGGAAGAGGCATATGCCTATGAGCTGAATCTTCTAAAGGTATCCTTGCCGGATGCAAGCTCCATACCATCCATAAAATTCATGGAGGCCAAAGAATTAATCTCAAAGAAATATAATAGGAGCATTCAGGACTTTGAGGATTTTGAACCGGAGGAGGAAAAGCTGCTCTCTGAAATTATCAAAGCAGAAACCGGTTCGGAATTTGTATTTGTAACCCACTATCCTGCCGTTAAGCGGCCCTTTTATGCAATGGAAGACCCCGCTAATTCTAAGGAAACATTAAGCTTTGACTTATTGTTTCGAGGACTTGAGATTACGACCGGCGGACAACGGATTCATGATTATAATGAACAGATAGATAAAATGAAGCGGCTGAATATGAAGGTTGAATTATTCGAAAGCTATCTGATGATGCACAAATATGGAATGCCGCCTCATGGAGGCCTTGGCCTGGGTCTGGAACGGTTCACAAGCAGGCTCCTTCATCATGACAATGTAAGAAGGGCAGCATTATTTCCACGGGATATCAACCGGGTGGCACCGTAACCGAAAAGGTACCAGGTACAGTTTACATTTTGTAAACTGTACCTGGTACCTAAAATTTACACTCTTCTTGATTAACTACATAATATTCCTTATAATACTAATTAGTATAGTATGGAAGGGGAGTTGTTTTTGTTCAAGAAATTATTTAATGGTTTTCTTATTATAATCATAATCTTTACATTCCTGACTAGTTTGCTGACTCCGCAAAAGATTTTAGCCTCTGCCGATAAGAAATACCTGATCATAGTCGGTCAACCGGGGGGGAGCTTCAAGGCATATGATAATCTGGCAGTTGATATTAAGGGGCATATAATGGTCAAGGCCAAGCCACTGGCAAGTATCCTGGATGCCAAATACTCTGTTCGTAAAGGCTCAAAAAAGGGATGTGTTCTTGAAAACGGTAATGCCTCAAGTACTTTCACCCGCAATTCCAAGACAGTTATATATCAAATAGGTGATACCCTATCAGAATATGAAGCTCCTTATAAGCAATGTTTAATAGATTCCTATAACATGATTTACTATGATGCCATAAGTCCTTTTATGAATGTTAGCTATTACCCAGCCTCCAAAGCTCCTGAATACAAGAAACTTGGATATACAGGAGGTGTTATAGTATATAATATCTATGAGCCTCGGCCAACCTTACCCAATACCTCATCGATATCTGTATGGAATGGAAAAATAAATAAGGATAATCTCAAAACAAATCCGGTTACACTTTATCCCACGGTAAGGGATAAAATTATTTTTCAAAAATACCCTTATAAATCGATCCTCGTTGAATTTTATCAATATCTTCGTACAGAAAAAAACGTATTTGATTATCAATCAATCTATAAACTATATAAAGAAAGCAAATATGAGATCGACGGAATATATGCTCTGGGATATTGTAATGACACTCTGAATATTCAGGGACTAGACTCCAGTGGTAAAGTATTAAAGGAATATACAACTGCAGACGATGTATTTCTTATTGACTTACCAAATGCTTCCAAGTTGTGTATTATTAATATTACTGATAAAGATCCTTCCGTTTTTCTTAGTTTCACTCCTGTAAAACCGACGATTATTACCAGTACCTCCCGGATTCCTTTTAGCAAAATCAACTGGCTGACTTACGGTGATATTGCAGAAGCATTTTTTGTGTTATCAGAGTATATAGAGACAACAACAGAGAACTTTTATACTTGGAATTCAATTGGCACTCGCTATGTTGAAATGGATAAACCCAATAATAATTCTACTAATAATTCATATTCATTGGTTACAGTTACGATTGAAAACATAAAGGAAAATCTAATTGCGGATAATATTTATTTCAATTTTATCAAACGTGTTACTATACCGTTGATTGATAATGACAGAGTTATCGTTTTCGATGACAGTAAAGATCGATGGGCACCTAATTATGAGGATGAGCTTACTCGGATGATGGATGCCGTTAAACATTGTGGCACCAATAACTATTTCCCTTCGGATAACTTTGATAATCAAGTGCTAATACGATCCCAGTCGGTTATGACCAGCCGTGCAGGAGATGAACAAATCGTACTGACCCCGGAAAATTTCAATCTTGATTGTGCAGATGATTACATAACACATCTACATGAATTAACGCACTATTATCAAGCGCAGAATTCTGATTATGGATGGATGATATCTGCATGGCCGGAAGGTATTGCCGAAGCCCTTTCCCGGCAAACTTTAAATTATATGGGTATTAAACAAGACGACAGTGTTAGTCAGTTTGAAAAAGTCAATCTAACACCTAAACAAGCTGAAGACTTTGAAAGCTATTATCTATCATTAGAAAGCAATTGGATAGGTGATGGTGCCGCTTATAACCTGGGGTATCATTTTATAACCTATCTTCAAAAGACCTATGGATCAGATATTGTATACAAGATTTATTGTGCCGAAATGGAAGCAAATATTCCACAGCAGATCGATGGGTATTATTGCAGGGACGATAAAAGAGATAAGATTTTTACCGGAATTATTAAATCATTAACATCCCAAAATGTATTCCAGGATTTCGTCACATATTATCAAGATTTGAAATAAAAATGATTGATTTTAATGTTGAGGCCAGGCACCGGGAACGTACTATGTTCACGATGCCTGGCACCTAAACATATTATCATATTTCAGATTTCAAAAATCTTTTTTCCTCTTCTTTCAGATCAAATCCAAGGGTTCCTCCCGGATTCATCCTATAGTCCGGGTCGAAATAATCTTTAAGTGCCCGAAATACGCCATATTCCTTTCTGCCAATCTGCCCCTCCAGCCATGGGGCAAACATTTTACCTATTCCATGGTGGTGGCTCATCGTCGCACCGGATTTTTGAATTGCATCCAGGATGCTGCTGTGATATTCTTTAAAGTTTTCCGCATCGCTCATCTTTGTGATAAAGATAAAATAAAGGTTTGCTCCCTGGGGATAGCAATGGGACATATGCGTGGTTACAATCGTATTGGGAAGCTTATGGCAGACTTCCCTGACGTCCCTGTGTACCTGTGCCATATTGGACCAGTTCACCGTACATTCCAGGGTATCGGTAATGACCCCGAAATCCATCAATGCATCTCTAAGATAGGGGTCGGTAAATCTTCCTTTTTCCCAGCTCTTTGTTACAAATGAGGTTAAGCTCATTCCATCATATCTTCTTGCTATCTTTTTAATATTCCTGGCTACATTCTTTGAAAATCCCTTTTCTCCGTCTGTAAAGCCCAGGAACAGGCACCGTTCCATATCCTTATATCCCCGGATATCAAATATCTTATGCAACGGGGTTTCGTCCACATTATACAGACGCAGCATCAGGTTGGTTTCCTCGGGGTCTGACAGGCGAAAGACGGAGGAGTACCCTGCCTCGCACTGCATCATCTCTCTGGCTGCTTCCATGGCTGTTTCCCAGTTTTTGAATATAAAGGAGAACCGTTTTCTATTCTCCGGCATATACCTGAAAACCTTTAATGTTACCTCCGTGAGCACTCCAAATGTACCCTCGCTGCCCATCATTATCTGATTTAAGTCAGGGCCGGTTGCCTCTCTTGGATAATGGCTGGTCTGTATCGTCCCGATTGGAGTTGCATATTTTTGTCCCATTACGAGGTCCGATATACATCCGTAATAGGTACTGTTTTGACCGGCACCTCTTGTGACGACCCATCCGCCGACACTGCTGTATTCAAATGACTGCGGAAAATGACCGCAGGTGTACGGTCTCTTTGCACCATACAGCGAGGACGCCTGATTGAGTGCTTCTTCAAGCTTAGGCCCTGACATACCGGCCTGAACCGTAATCGTCTGGTCTACCTCATTAAAGCGGATTACCTTGTTAAATCTAAGCCTCATATCGAGGGAGATACCGCCCTGAACCGGTTCCACGCCCCTTGTGACAGTGCTTCCCCCTCCATATACATAAAGAGGTATATTATGCTTTGTACAATAATCAACAATCTCCTCAACCTGCTTTGCCGTATCCGGATATACAACTACATCCGGTACACAATCCACACGCTTTTCGCGAAGCCTCAGGGCATCATAGCCTGTCTTTCCGTATGCAACCGCAAGACGCGGATAATCATCCGTGGTTACATATTCGTTTCCTACAATATCTTTTAATGCCCGGATATGTACCTCATCCAGCTGGCAGCAATGGGATGATTTTACCGCATGGACGGAGAATCCCGACAAGGACACCTCCCTGCACCGTCTTGTCC
>JAEZXP010000088.1 GCA_023419655.1 Bacillota bacterium
GAATGAGGAGGATATTGTTCAGGAAAAGAGGGTAATGAAGAAATTCACCTTTGACTTATTGCAAAACAAGCCTCAGGTTCTTACCCGGGTTGTTAAGAACTTATCGAAAAAAGGCATATTACCGGAGGAGGAAATATTCTCCCGCAGCTGTGCGGAGCATGAAAGCTTTTTTGACAATGCCCGGTACGATAATCTTAAAACGGAAAGTGCCAAATGGTGGGATAAGATGTGGAAGGATTCAGACATTGTAATTGATGGGGATGAAATAAACCAGCAGGGTATCCGCTTCTGTATCTTTCAAATGCATCAGACCTATCACGGAGCGGATAAGGGGACGATTATCGGAGCCAAAGGGCTTACCGGAGAGGCCTATAGCGGTAATACATTTTGGGATACGGAAGCCTACTGCCTGCCCTTCTATATATTCAATAATGTGGATGCGGCAAAGAATCTGCTTAATTTCCGTTCGATTACATTGCCGGAAGCGAAGGAACGTGCAAAGGCGCTGGACTGTGAAGGCGCATTTTACCCGGTCGCAACAATCAGCGGTCATGAGTGCTGCAGTTTATGGCAGCATGCCAGTTTGCAGCTGCAGGCATCAACTGCGGTAGCTTACGGCATAAAACATTATGAGAATATAACGAAGGACGAGGAATTCCTATTTGGCACGGGACTGCCCATTTTAATAGAGGTAAGCAGGATGCTGGCTACAAGGGGAGACTGGAATTCAGATAGAACACGGTATGGTTATTATGGCGTGATGGGACCGGATGAATTCCAGATGATGGTAAACAATAACTGCTATACCAACTTTATGGCAAAGATGACATTTGAATATACCCTGGAGGTTATCGGGCGGTATCAGGAGAAATCGAATGCGGCATATGACGCTTTTTTAAAGAAGCATCGCTTAACGAAGGATGAATTTGACCGTTGGGCAGATTTTGCCGGGCATATGTATATTCCGTATAATGAGGAAACCAAGCTTTTTGAGCAGCATGAAGGCTATTTTGGTCTGCCCCATATGGATATTGACCGGATTCCGACGCAGGATTTTCCGCTCTATTATCATTGGAGCTATGACCGGATATACCGTAATGATATGATTAAGCAGCCGGATGTACTGATGATGATGCTGCTTTACAACCGAACATTTACGAAAGAGCAGCTGCTGAAAAATTATGAGTATTACGAGCCAAGATGTATCCATGAAAGCTCATTGTCACCATCGGTGCACTCCATATTAGCGGTTCAATTGCAAAAGCATGAGGAAGCCTATCGGTTCTTTGGCTTTGCAACCAGAATGGACCTGGATAATTACAACCGCAACACCTCCGAGGGATTACATACAACATCAATCGCTGCGGCTTGGATGAATATTGTCTACGGCTTTGGAGGAATGCGTTCCGACGGAGAGACATTAAGCTTTTCACCCTCTATCCCGGGTGCATGGAAGGGATATTCTTTCCGCATTTACTACCAGGAGGATGTAATTGAGGTGGAAATTTTAAGAGATAGGGCATATTTCCATACGGTTCATGGCAGTGAGATAGATATCTTAATATATGAGCAGCCGGTGACCTTAACCGGTGAGCGGACAATGATTTCGATACCGGAGGAGTGGAGAGGATAAGGTATGAAGGACTGGATTATTGAGGAGAGCGGATTTCATAAAGACAATATCACATCAAACGGGAATAAATTTCTGGTTGGGAATGGATATCTTGGTATTCGGGGAACACTTTCTGAATATGAGAAGAGTGAATTTCCGGCAATAAACCTTGCAGGCATTTATGACCGGGTTGGCGATGCCTGGCGTGAACCGCTGAATGCTCCCAATGGCTTATATACCTATATCAGGTTTGAGGGGAAAGCGTATTGTTTACCGGGTGAATTGCCCTTAAATCATCGTATGGCATTGGATTACAGGCATGGTATTTTTTATCGGGATACAAAATGGAACACCGGTAATGGGACAATTCATGTAAAGGCAGAGCGATTCGCCAGTTTAGATGAAGCGCATCTGATTGTGATGAGGTATCGTGTGTGCTCTAATTCAGACGGAGAATTAATAATCTATACGGGTATCGATGGGGAGGTGTGGGATATTAACGGACCTCACTATGATGAGATGATATTATCCGATACAGGGCAATCGATACAAGCGGTGGGAGTTACCCATGAGAATAAGGACTGGGTATGCGTCTGTGAAGCATACGATGCGAATTTTCCATTAGATGAGAAGAAGATAATCACAGAAGGAAAGAAGATACTCAGGGTATTAATATTACGTACAAAAGCTGGTATTACTTATGATGTATACAAATATATCAGTGTCTATACAAGCAGAGATTGTCCCGACTTTCTTAACCGGGCAAATGACCTGGTGAGCAAGGCAAAAGAGGAGGGGTATGCATCGGTATTGAAACGCCATATCGCCGTTTGGGAGAATAAATGGAGCTTGTCCGAGGTTGTAATTGACGGCGACGATGCCGCCATGGAGGCCTTAAATTATTCGATTTATCATCTCCACTGCGTAGCACCCCGGCATGCAGATAATCTGTCAATTGCGGCCAGAGGCTTATCGGGGCAGGTGTATAAGGGAGCAGTATTCTGGGATACGGAAATGTATATGCTGGATTTTTTTCTTTTTACCGAACCGGCGGTGGCAAAAGCCCTGGTAAAATACCGCATCGATACGTTAGAAGGGGCTAAAAGAAAAGCCTTAAGCTATGGATATGAGGGGGCATTCTATGCATGGGAGAGCCAGGAGGGCGGCTATGATGCCTGCTCGGATTATAATGTAACAGATGTGTTTACAGGAAGACCGATGCGAACCTATTTTAAGGATAAGCAGATACACATATCCTCTGCGGTTGTGTACGGAATGATGAGGTATATCGATTATACAGGCGACATGGATATCTTATCCGAGGGAGGAGCCGAAGTCATATTGGAATGTGCCAGGTTTTATTATCATCTTTTGATTAAAAAGGTTCATTCAGACAGGTATGAGCTTCATGACGTGATAGGGCCGGATGAATATCATGAGCGGATAAATAACAATGCCTATACCAACAGGATGGCAAAATACACCTTTGACAGTGCGGTGCGTATAATTACGATGCTTCCTCAACTGGACAAGATGCTGAATGACAGGCTGGCGCAGCAGTATGATATTACTGCCCTTATCCATGCGTTTAAGGATGCGGCGCTCAGGCTGTATATCCCCCTTCCGGATAATAAGAGTCAGGTTATCGGACAGTTTGACGGATATGAACAGCTGGAGGATGTCAGTTTGGAGGAATTAAAGGGGCGTCTGCTGCATGAGAAGGAATACTGGGGAGGAGCATATGGAATTGCAGCGCATACGAAGATAATCAAACAAGCCGATGTTGTGGCTATGCTGAATCTCTTCGGGCATGAATATCGTGAGGAAATACTTTTAAAGAACTGGGAGTATTATGAGCCAAGAACGGAACATGGTTCCTCCCTTAGTGCATGTATGTATGCCATGCTGGCATGCAAATGCCATATGCCGGACAGAGCCTATCCGCTATTTATGAAATCGGCGGCCGCGGACCTTAGCGGAGAGGGAAAACAGTGGGCAGGGCTTATCTATATCGGAGGTACCCACCCTGCTTCTGCAGGCGGAGCCTATAAGACCGCTATCCAGGGATTTGGCGGAATATATCCGGAAGATGGCAAGTTAGTGGCCGAACCTCATCTGCCGGCACGATGGAACAAGATGTTATGCAAAGTAATCTACCGGGGAGATTTGTATCAGATAGAGATTACAAAAAAACATGCCAAGATAAGTAATCTTGGCAGATATACCTCTTAATTATACTGTTTTTACGCTGTCACGCTCCACAAGCTTGATTGGCAGAATAATTTCACGGTTTTTAATAAATTTTTTAGCAAGCAGGTCCATCAGAAAATCAACCGCCAGCTTTCCCTTCAGGTATGCATCCTGATGAATGGTTGTCAGCTTGGGAGAGGTAAGCATACACAGGTTAATATTATCAAAACCTATCATTGAGATATCATCCGGCACGTTTTTGCCGTATTGCCGTATTCCTGCCATGATACCGGCTGCCATAATATCAGCGGTCGAAAAGACGGCAGTAATGTCATCCTGCTTTGCAATTGTATAACCAAGCTCCAGGGTGGTGTCGACATCAAGCTCCCGCTCAAATACAAGCTCCGGACGAAATGGAATGGAAGCTTCTGAAAGAGCATCTTTATAGCCCCTGAAACGCTCATATACAACGCCGTGGTCCCGGATTGGAGGAGAAGCAAAAGCGATATCCTTATGACCGTGCTCAATCAGATAACGGGTAGCGGTATATCCGCCCTTATAATCCTCCAAACCTATTTTACAGATATTTGTGTGATTTGTGTTGTTTATATAGCTGTCAATCAGAACAATCGGAATATTAATGTCAGCCAGGGACTGAAAGAATTCATCCTGAAATACACCGGTAAAGAAGAGACCATCCACATTCCAGTTACGAAGAAAGGATAATAATTCGGAGGAGGTCTGAACGGTTCTCAGCATCAGGTAATATCCGTTATTACTTAAGGTTCTTTCAATTGAGCCGATAAATGCGGAATGAAAGGGGTCCTCTACGATACTTTCATTATTATGAGGTGCCAGGTGGCTGATAACGCCGATAACTTTGGAAGAGCTTGAGACCAATGAGCGGGCCGACATATTAGGTACATACCCTAATTTATCAATTGCCTCATTAATTCGGTCGATGGTCTCTGCGGATACGCGTCCCGACCTGCCATGTATCACGTTGGAGACAGTGGTGCAGCTTACCCCTACAGCTTGCGCGATATCTTTTATTGTAGTCATTTATACATCCCTTCCTAATAGGTTTAATGTTAAACCCATATAATTTAGTTTAGTTTATCACAAATGCGGTTATTTGTACAGATTTAAAAATACTTTAGAAAGGCGGGAGATGAGGCCGTTGATTAGAGGAGTTATTTTCGATTTAGACGGAGTCTTGGTATCAACAGATGAAATGCATTTTAAAGCATGGAAGATGTTGGCGGATGAGCTGGGAATTACGAATTTCACAAAGGAAGACAATAAATTTCAAAAAGGTGTCAGCCGGATGGAATCACTGGAGGTGGTCTTAAGAAAGGGAAATCGAATATATAGTGAGGAAGAAAAACTGGCCTTTGCAACAAAAAAGAATCATTACTATATTGATTTGCTGCAAGGTCTGACAGATAAAGCTGTTTTAAAGGATGTTATTGTTACCCTGGATATGCTTAAAGAGCGGGACATTGCAATCGGTATCGGCTCCGCCAGCAAAAACGCAGAAATAATATTAAAAAGAACCGGCTTATACAACTATATCGACCAGGTCAGCTGCGGGCTTGATACGACGAAATCAAAGCCGGACCCGGAGGTATTTATAATAGCGGCTAAGAAATTGGATTTGCCCAATGAGGAATGCCTGGTAGTAGAAGACTCTGCCGCAGGGATTGTTGCGGCTAAGGCTGCGGATATGAAGACCTTGGGAGTAGGACCTGAATACAGGCAGCTGGGAGCGGATTATGAATCGCTGACGCTTCAAAGTGATGTGGACTGGAATGAAATATTAGAAAGATAATATGGAGGTAGCTATCGATGGAGAGGAAGAAAAAGGTACTAAAAATTGCGGAATGGCTGTTGGTATTGGCTCTGTTTGTCTCCCTGTCTGCAGTTGCATTAAAAACAAGGGACAGATTTCAGGAAGTAAAGGAAACCGTCAGCATGCAGGATACGAAATTAGTATTGTACGAAGGGCCGAAATCACTAAAGGATGCCACCAAGGATGCTCTTAAGGCGGCGAAAGAAAAAGACAGAGAGTTTTCTTTGTTGCACTGTACAGATACAATCGTCACCATAAACGGCTATGAAAGCTATGTATATGATACAAATGTAAACCATAGCCGGTCATGGTCGGCGAATTATATGCCTGTGCAATCGAGAACGCCAATTACCTATTTTGATTTTGAGGGGATAGCCAATATCGAGGTTACGGTACCGGATATGGATTTGGTATCCGTTAAGCTAAGCCCTGTAAGCACCGGAATAGAACCTGTTATGGATGCGATTAACCATAAGATATCCTTTACGATAACCGAACCGGGAAATTATACACTGACATTTAATGATTCTCCCGCCAGGGCGCTGCATATATTTGCGAACCCTCTTGAGACGGAGGTTCCATCTTTTGAGGATGAGAATGTTATCTATATCGGGCCGGGAGAATGGGATATTGAATCCATCATGCTTGAGGATAATCAGACATTATATATCTCGGGCGGTGCAGTAATACACGGTGTCGTGAACGCAAACTATGCCGGAAATGTAAAGGTATTGGGAAGAGGCATCATTGACGGGTCGGGGTATAAAACCTGGGGCGGCAGTACCGCCCATGTACCGCTTAAGTTTGACTTTTGCGATAAGGTGGAGATTAAGGATGTCATCGTCTTAAATCCCAACGCATGGGTATTAAATTCTCTTAATACGAAGAATGAGACAATTGACGGGGTAAGAATTATATCCTCCAGACCGAACGGTGACGGCATAACCCTGCAATCCTGTGAAAATGTTATGGTACAAAACTGCTTCGTAAGAAGCTGGGATGACTCCCTCGTTGTAAAGAATTATACCGGAGATACCAATAATATTACGTTTAAGAACAACCAGCTATGGACGGACCTGGCTCAGTCCATGGAGATTGGATTTGAAACCAATAAAGGGAACAAGGAAAATGCTGTGATATCGGGAGTTACCTTTGAGGATATTACGGTGCTGAATAACTTCCATAAGCCGGTTATCTCTGTTCATAATGCAGATGATGCGATGATAAAGGATATCGTCTTTAGAAATATCACCGTTGAAAATGCACAGATGGGCTCCGGGGACGGGGAGGAGATGGCATACCTTATTGATTTGTTTATCACGCAGAGCTCGAATTGGAGTACTACAAAGGAGCGGGGGCAGATACGGGATGTGCTGATAGACGGAGTAAAAGTGCTGTCAGGAAAATTTAACGGTTCCAGAATAAAAGGATATGATGCGGCCCATACAATAGAAGATGTCACAATTAAGAATGTGGAGATTCTGGGTGAGAAAATAACCAGCTTCGAACAGGGTAAATTCGAGATCGATGAGGAGTCTTCCAGGAATCTGATAATAGAATAGGGGGAATTTAATATGACAATCTTTCGCAGAGGACTGTTAATTTTGCTGGCAGCAGCAAATATTGCAGTATTGATTTACTTTTTTAACGGAATAAAAGAACCTCCTAAGGAAATGAGCGCTGAAAATGTGACGGTAGTTTCGGCACCGGACCAGACAGAAGCCCAGCCTCATCCGGATTTTATTAAGGAGGAATTCGTCCTTACCCTGCCGGAGGGTGAGAATATAGCAGTTGATAAAAAGATTAAGGATAATGGATTTACCGATGTATATGGGGCAAACAGAGCCAATAATGGCAGTGCTGACGGGTCTTCCTACTGGGAAAGCAAGGGATTTCCCGGTACCTTAACGATTGATTTGGAGGAAGCATCAAAGATTCATGCCGTCAGAGTTGTGCTTAATCCGTTATCGATATGGGGCAAGCGTACGCAGACCATTGCCGTGAATATAAGTTCAGACGGTGAGAGCTTTACGGAGCTGGTAAAAACGAAGCAATATACATTTGACCCGGATGAAGGCAATCAGGTGCAAATTCCATTTGATGAGACAGAGGCGAGGTTCGTTCAGCTTGTATTCACGGAGAATTCGGGAGCAGGCGGAGGACAGGTAGCAGAATTTGAGATTTACAGCAAATAGATAGCGTTGGATATAATCAATCCTTGAAGTTGAAGGGTTCTCTTTGAGGGGTGGGCTGTTACTTATGAAAAAGATAATTCAAGAAATATCAAAGAAATTAAAACAAATAACAAGGATGCTTGGGGAGCTGTGTAATACCTGCAGTATTAAGACAAAATTAATCGGCGCATTTGTAATTCCTATAATCTTTATAATTATACTGGGTATCGTAAGCTATAAGAAGGCATCCGATGGGATGATAGAAAATTTTGAGAACAGCAGCAAGGTCAGCATCGAAATGATTGGAGAATACTATGAGCTGGGACTTAGGAATATCTCCAGCAAGGCTGTCAATCTGGCGCAGGATGAAGTCGTAAGAGGATATTACTCCCAGCTGTTTGCGAAGAATCCGGCAGAAGAAGCCATGCAGCAGAGTAAAACGGAAAGAATCATAAACAGCCTTAAATCCGGTGATGAGTTTATAAGTAATGTATTTGTATTTGCAAATTATGGGCAGCCATTCTCTACAATTTCAGTGAACAAGGAATTAGAAAAAGGCTTCTATGATAAATTTAACCAATCCGGGGATGCAGCCGGTATAGTTGAAACCACAGAATCACAGATATGGCAGGGTTCCCATCCCTTCCTTGACAGCCAGTTTCCTGATAATAAAACAAATTACAGTCTCACATACATAAAGGAAATGGTTAATTCGATGTTCAGGCCGATTGGATATATCATTATGGATATTGACAATGCATTTATTATGAACATCTTGAAAAAAACCGACTTCGGTTCTTCAAGCATAGTGGGGTTTGTTACAAACGATGGGAAGGCTATACTAAGCGGAGACGATAGTGAAGGCTTCGATATAACCGCGGAAGCCTTCTATCAGAAGGCGGTGGCGGGGTCAGAGAAACTAAGTTCAGATTATGTGGAATTGAATAATGAGGATTATTTTTTCATTTACTCCAAGCTAACCATAGGAAATGCAACCGTATTCGCATTAATACCAAGGACCGAGGTCGTCAGGCAGGCGGATGAAGCGGGATTATTGACGATTATTATTGTAATACTGTCAAGTCCAATTGCTTTGGCTGTCGGATTGGTCATTTCAAGTGGAATAGAGAAGGTAATCCACCGAATGAACAAGACGTTATATTCGGTATCGACAGGAGACTTGACGGTTGCAGTTAACATAAGAAGGAAGGATGAATTCAGCATACTGGGAAAGAGTATTAATCATATGATTTCCGGTATGAAATCCTTGATTGAAAAAATGCTGGGAGTAAGTAAAAGCACGGCGGCTTCTGCAAATGATGTATCCGGTGTCTCCGAGACCATATTGATATCCTCTAAAAAGATTGCCGGTGCGGTATCGGATATTGAGCATGGTGTCTCACAGCAGGCAGCGGATGCAGAGAACTGTTTACTTAGGATGGCTGATTTGGCAAAACAGATAAATATGGTTCATGAAAGTACCGGAGAAATAGGCCACATAGCAGATGCTGCGAAGAATACTGTAAAAAACGGACTGGGAGTTATCAATGATTTGAGCGGCAAGTCAAAGGATACAGCGAATATTACACAGCTAGTAATTAGAAATATTGAAACCTTAAAGGAAGAATCAGAAGCCGTAATAAGCATCATCGGTGCCATGGATGAGATTACAAAACAAACCAATCTATTAGCCTTAAACGCTACCATCGAAGCTGTCAGGGCTGGTGCAGCAGGAAGAGGATTCGGCGTTATAGCGGATGAAATCCGCAAATTGTCTGTCAAGTCCTCAAAAGAATCAAGACGCATATCCGAAATTATTGAAGAAATACAAAGCCGTACCAAAAAAACGGCAGATGCGGCCAGAATGGCAGAGGATATTGTGGCAGCGCAGGGAATAGCATTACAGGATACGATGAAGACCTTTTCTGACATTAATCAGCATGTCGAAGACCTGACGAATAATTTATCAAATATTTCATTGGGAATTGAAAGAATAAGCAATGCAAAGAATGATACATTAACCGCCATAGAAAGCATATCGGCCTCCCTGGAGGAAACGGTTGCGGCATCAGCCGAAGTAAGCTCCACAGCAGAGAAGCAATTATCCTCCGTAGAGCAGCTGAATAGAGCAGCTTTTCAATTAGAAAGCGAAGCCAAAAATCTGGAAGAGACAGTCAGGATATTTAAAACCAGCTGAGACACATCCTCCAATGTCTCAAAAAGGCAGCCCATCTATTAGGACTGCCTTTTTGAGTTTCCCGTTAAATATAATTGGCTCTGTGCAATATTTACGTCTTTACAGCCATTCTTTATAACGTTTCATGTATGCCTTTTTAATAAGTTCTGCAGATAGTCCATAGCCCACTAATAACAAAAAAAGCCAGGGAATAAAAGAAACAGGCAGTGGTATCATATCCAATCCAATTGATAAATTAGTAAAACTAACTGCAAGTGCAATTATTGCGACCGTAAGGGTAGAGAAAAACAGCGCAGGAGAGGGCTTGCTTTGCAGGAATGGCTTTTTTCCCGTGCGAATCATGTGAATAATCAATATCTGCGATACGGTGCCAAACACAAACCATCCGCCTTGGAATAATGGTGCCAGTTCCGGTTTATTTGCGCCAAGAACCCGCCACAAGATTGCAAAGCACAAAATATCGAAGACAGAGCTGAGCGGTCCCAAAAATGTCATAAAAGACCGGATGGATTTCGTATCCCATCTGCGCGGCTTTTTAAGATACTCTTTATCTACGCTGTCAAAGGGTATTCCCATTTGAGAGAAATCACAAAGCAGATTTTGAACCAGTATCTGTACCGGCAGCATCGGCAGGAAGGGAAGAAAAATACTGGCGGCGATTACTGAAATCATATTTCCAAAATTGCCGCTGGCAGCCATTTTAATATATTTGATAATGTTACCAAAGGTGTGGCGGCCCTCAATCACACCTTCTTCAAGAACCATTAAATCTTTCTTCAGCAAAATGATATCAGCGGTCTCTTTTGCAATATCCACGGCACTGTCAACGGAGATACCTACGTCTGCCTGACGCAGCGGAGGAGCATCGTTGATGCCGTCGCCCATATAGCCCACCGTATGTCCGGCCGTCTGAAAGGCTTTCACTACCCGTTCCTTTTGGGACGGAGACAGTTTGGCGAAAAGGTCGCAGGTTTTTATAGCATTCAGTAAAGATGCCTTATCCATCTGTTCGATATCCCGGCCGGTAAGGACCTGTGCCGTATTTACGCCTACTTTATTACAGACCTTAATCGCAACGCCCTCACTGTCACCGGTCAGTACAACTGTCCGTACGCCGTGGTCGCGCAAGGCGGTAATTGCAGCTTTAGCACTCTCCTTAGGCGGGTCAAGAAAGCCTACGAAGCCTATCAGTACCATATCGCATTCATCTGCTACGCTTAAAGAGCCGCTGCCCGGAACTTGATTTTTCTGTGCCACGGCGACCATCCGAAGGCCGTCGGCATTGTATTTTTCATAGGTGGCCAGTGCCATCCGTCGGGTCTCTTCATCCAGAGGTAAAACACGGCCTTCTATTTCTACAAAAGAAGAGATGGCAAGCATTTCTTCCACCGCTCCCTTTGTAATAAGCTGTCTTTTCCCGGTTTTGTCTGTTAGTACCACGCTCATCCGGCGGCGGGAAAAGTCGAAGGGAATCTCATCGATACGGCTGTAGGAATCCAAAATACTTTCCAAACCGTTCTGAGCAGCCCGGTTGATAATGGCAATATCAATAAGGTTCTTAAGACCGGTTTGAAAATAGCTGTTAAGATAAGCATGCCGGAGAATCCGTGTGTCGTCCTCACCGTGCACGTCCATATATTTTTCCAGTATAATCTTATCTTCTGTAAGCGTTCCGGTTTTGTCGGTACAGAGGACATCCATCTCTCCAAAGGTTTGGATAGCACCGAGAGTACGGACAATAACCTTGTGCTTGGACATGGCAACCGCACCCTTTGCAAGCGTCGAGGTCATAATGACAGGCAGCATCTCCGGTGTAAGCCCCACTGCAATACTGACGGCAAAAAGAAGCGCATTTGGCCAATCGTTCTTTGACAGTCCGTTAATGAAGAATACGACGGGAACCATCACAAGCATCATGCGGACCAATAGGCGGCTGACGGAATCGACACCATTCTCAAAGCTGGTTTTTGCCCTGTCACCGGACAGGGATTTTGCCATCGACCCGAAATAGGTGTTGTTGCCGGTCGCCAGTACAATGGCAGTTGCACTGCCGCTGATTATATTAGAGCCCATAAAGCCGATATTATGCAAATCCGTCAAGGCCTCATCCGGACTTTCCGGTATTCGGCTGAACTTTTCTACGGGATTCGATTCGCCGGTTAAAGCGGCCTGGGCGACGAAGGTATCCTTTGTTGTCAAAAAACGTACATCCGCCGGAAGCATATCCCCAGCGGAAAGCCTCACAATATCACCTGGAACGACCTGGTCTATCGGAATCTCAATTAATTTCCCATCCCGCCACACATCTGCTTTGTTAGAAATCATTTGAGACAGCTTTTCGGCAGCAGAGGAGGAACGCTGACTTTGTACAAAGGCAACTAAGCTTGACAGAAAGACCAGCGCTAAAATAATCATTACAGTTAGATAATCAGGCCTTAATGAAGCCACGACATCTGTAAAGTAGGTAACGGCGGCGACAAGCATCAAAATGACGTTGAAGGGGTTAATAACGGCCTCTCTAAGCCTGTGCAGTACTGTGTTTTTGTTTCCGGCGGTAATAATGTTTTTTCCAAATTCATTCTGCTTGTTTTCTGCTTCTTCACTTGTAAGTCCCGCCTGTACACAAGACAGGCTCTCAAACAACGCATCTAATGCCGAAAAAGCATAGGACCGGAGCTTGGCCTCCGTATTATATGTGTTTTTTTGAATCTGTCTGCCTTGGATTTTCCTGTTCATGAAGTTCACTGGAATCATTCCTTTCTTTTATAAGATTCCCCAGTGAAAACACAAAAATGCAATAAAAAAGCCATCCCAACGGACGGCTGAAAATACACAGGAACGAATCCATCAGCAGAAAGGCACAATGGATAACAACCCGTGATTAACACCGGCACATTGGTTTGTATTTTCATAGTGGGGTATGAAGCCGTCTGTTAGACTTCGGGGTTTGCCATCCATTATCTCACTCCCTTTCAATTGGCAATATAATTATACTCTTATAATGGCATAAGGTCAAATGAATTGACACAACAATGAATTACAAATTTAACCGATGGGAAAATAGAAGTCTGCTTTAGCAGATAAAAGAGAGCTTATCTGTAATCTTAACCTCATTCGGCGTTACCACGCAGCGGTATGGCAGAACGTCAACACCGGCTGCGACAGCTTCTTTTACTTTTTCGGCAAAGTCAGAATCCGTTGCCGTATTCGGAGAAAAACCGGTGACCTGCTCCATCTGGACCACGAACAATAATGCAGCTCGGTATCCTTCCTTTACAGCATGGATTAATTCGTCAATATGCTTTCTTCCCCGTTCGGTTGGAGCATCCGGAAAATAAGACCACCCCTCCCGCTCCAATGTAACACCCTTGACCTCAACAAAACAGGTATTATCTCTGCGCCCGGCGTTTTCTGTACAGCCGTTGTGTTTACCGTTGCTGTCCGATGGTAACGCCTTGGTTAATTGCAGGTCAAACCGGCTGTTCTTATAGGTGACTTCTCTTTTGATGTTCGTGTATCCGGCCAGCTCCTTAATGACCCCATTATGAATAGCTTCATAGGCCAGAGAATTAGGAAGCTGCGAATCAATTGAGACCCAGCAATCATTTTTCTTAACCATCCGCAGTTCATATTGGGTCTTTCTGCTTTTGGAAGGGTGGTATGACAGGATAACGAACGCACCGGGAAATAATAATTCTTTTAACCGGCCTGTATTCGGTATATGGCTGACAACGATTTCGCCGTCAACATTGATATGTGCAATAAATCGATTTGGCCTGCTGACGAAGGTGCCAAAACGAAGAACATAATTTAGTATCATGGGTATAACCTTTCTGTCCCTTGGACGAATATTTTGCTAATGGGGATAACGGGTGAGTAGGACTGACACAAGTTCCCGTAATCTTTAATATATTTTAATATAGTCGAAAAAAGCTATAAATTCAATAATAAAGGAGAGAATGATATGTTAATAAATATAGATACAGGACATGGAAGTAATACAGCCGGAAAAAGAACACCGCCGATGCCAAGAGATATTGATATCGACGGAGACGGAATAGTGGATATAAAAAAGGGCGAGCAATACCGGGAGCACTATGCCAATGTAGGGGTAGCGGAACTTCTGATAAAGGAACTCAAACGATGTGGCTTTGATACGATGCGGACCGGATTTAATGACGCAAATGCCTATGATGACCCGGACCAGCCCCTGGAGGACAGACAGAAGGCCATAGCGAATGCAAAATGTGATTACAGTATCTCGATACACTTTAATGCATATGGAGATGGAAATACCTTTAACAGTGCGGAGGGAGTCGGCGTATATATTCACGAGACATACCCGGAGCGTTCAAAGGAACTGGCAGAGGTGGTTCTGAAGCATCTGCTTCAGGGAACAGCACAAAAAAACAGAGGGGTCACACCACAAAAGCTGGCTATGGTTAATTGCAGCAAATTAAAGGTCAAGGGGGCGATTCTGGTAGAGCTGGCATTTATGACGAACCTTAAGGAAGCCACTGAAATGATGGCAAACAAAGAATTCTGGAAGGAGAGCGCAAGGGAAATATGCATGGGTATCTGTGAATATACAGGAGTAAAATATATTCCGGAAATGCAATATCCGACTAAGTCCATTACACCTGATTCTTCAAAGGAGGATATCATGTGGGCACAGGAAAGGTTGAACCTGGTAATTCCAAACTGGCTTTCAAAACTTAAAATAGACGGAGTATATGGCCCTAAAACCCGAATCGCCGTCCTGGTATACTGGGACCAGCTTGGATGGGGCAAGCATTTAAGAGACGACGGGAAGAAGATAGGTCTGGCGACAAGGGAAGCACTGGCTGAGGGAAGAAAAGAGTAAAGATTTAATTTGCACGGTGCCTGTTCATGTGCTTTTCTATTACTACGTGATGGTGTATAATTTATACAAATAATAATGAGGGGGAGATATTAATGAGAAGGTATCGATGGTTTGCTTTATTATTTGTACTGGTACTGAGCCTTGGAAGCTGTTCTGCGCCGGATAGAAATTCATCTGGTTTATCTGTTGAAACAGAGATGGATATCGACACGTTTCTGGCATCAATGACACTGAAGGAGAAGGTTGGGCAGATGGTGCAGGGTGCCAGAGAAAATGTGCGCTCGAGCGAGGTGAGAAAGCTGGCTCTTGGCTCAGTATTAAGCGGGGGAGGCTCTTATCCGGGAAAAAACAGGCCGGAGGACTGGGTAAGCATGATAACCGAATATCAGGATGCCGCAAGAAAAACTAAAAACAGAATACCTATAATATATGGTGTAGATGCGGTTCATGGTCTGGCACTGGTTAGGGATGCTGTGGTTTTTCCTCATAATATTGGTCTTGGAGCCGCCAATGATCCGGAGCTTATGTATAAGATGGGAGCGGCAGTTGCAGAAGAGATGAAGCAGATAAGGGTATCCTGGAACTTTTCGCCCTGTGTGGCGGTAAATACAGACCCCCGATGGGGAAGAACCTATGAATGCTTTTCCAGTAATCCGGCCATCGTGACAGAGCTTGCCAAAGCATATGTGAAGGGGCAGATGGATTATGGAGTTGTGCCGTCAGCGAAACATTATGTGGCGGATGGAGGAGCCGTATTCGGAACCGGAGAGGGTAATTTTTTGATAGACCGGGGAGATGCTATAATGACAGAAGAGGAGCTTCGGAATATCCATCTTATGCCTTATAAAGAACTGATAGACAGCGGCGTTAAGATAATTATGGCATCATTTACATCATGGAACGGTATTAAGATGCATGAGCATGAGTATCTGCTTACGGAGGTACTGAAGAAGGAATATGGCTTTGACGGATTCGTTGTATCTGATTGGGAGGCAATATCAGGACTTAGCGGAGACAGCTATAAGGATAATGTCATACAGGCAGTGAATGCGGGTATAGATATGCTGATGGAGCCAAATAACTATAAAGAAGCCTGCTCTGTCATTACAAAAGCAGTAAAAAAGGGGCAGATTACGGAGGAGAGAATCAATGATGCAGTCAGACGAATTCTGACGGTGAAAAAGGAAACGGGTCTGTTCAAAGACCCAGCTATGGAAAAGACAGACAAGGAAGTTAATTCGCTGGGAAGCGAAAAATACCGTAAGCTGGCTAAACAGCTGGTTGAAAAATCTCTGGTATTATTAAAAAATGATAATAATTATCTTCCCCTAAAAGAAGGTCAGAAGATATATGTGACCGGCCCGGCGGCCGATAACATGGGTCTGCAGTGCGGCGGATGGGGACTGACCTGGCAGGGATTAACGGACCAGGGTGGAATTAAGGTAACGGAAGGGATTACAATTCTGGAGGGGCTTATAGAATACGGCAAAAAGTATGGCTATGAGATAATAAAGGATGAGCAGGATACAAAGGAAGCAGACGTCGTATTATTAGTAATCGGAGAAGTGCCTTATGCGGAATATATGGGAGATACGGCAGATTTATCAATAACCGGGAAAAAAGGGCATACGGACAATATGGCAGCCATCACGATGGCGAAAAGCTTAGGAAAGCCGGTGATTACGCTTATCGTTGCCGGAAGAAATGTAATAATCAGTGATTATATAGACGGTTGGGACAGCGTAGTCATGTGTTATCTGCCCGGTTCCCAAGGAGATGGCGTTGCTTCTGTATTGTCAGGTGAAGCTCCATTTACAGGGAAACTGCCCATGCCTTATTATAAAAGCGTGGAGGATATCGGGAAAGAGAATGTCCGGCTGCTGTTTGAGGCAGGTTACGGGCTGGGTTACTGATAATATGTATGCTCAAGTAAAATCTTCAATCCCATAAATATCAAGATAAGTCCGCCTGCCAATTCGGCCTTGGATTTGTATTTTGACCCAAATATAGTACCAAGCATTACACCCACTATCGATAATAAAAAGGTGATGATACCGATAAAGGATATAGCAGGAACAATATCTATTTTTAAGAATGCAAACGTAATACCTACCGCCAGGGCATCAATACTTGTTGCGATTGCCAGGACAGACATACTTTTAAAATTAAGTATGGTACCGGGATTATCGTATGATGCAGTATCTTTTTCACTGCATTCCTTGGAGCGGGATTCCCTAACCATATTAATGCCGATAAAACCAAGAATTACAAATGCTATCCAATGGTCAAACCGGGTGATTTTATCTTGGAACTGAATTCCCAGCAAATAGCCAATGAGGGGCATACCGGCCTGAAAAATTCCAAAATATAATCCTACAATTCCTGCTTTTTTAAAAGAGAAAGATTTTAAAGCCAGCCCCTTGCAAACCGCTACCGCAAAAGCATCCATTGATAAACCTACAGAAATAATAAACAATTCGATTAAACTCATTTTGTGTTCTCCTTTATGTATTATTCATATGTTTAATCCGGATAGCACAGAAAAAGACTTATCTGCAAGCTTCTCCCGCAGATAAGTCTCATTATTTAAAATAAAGCCAGATAAATTTTATCAGCATGTTGACTTTATTACACAAGCGATATTGTGCTAATTACTCCCTTATCTCTAATGATTATATAAAATATAGCCCTTGATGTCAACTTGTTCCGGGCAAATTATAAAATTTAACAGGAACCTGAAACCAAGAAACCAGAAATAAAACATCTTTATGAGAGAGGATAGATTTACTCCAGAACAGAATAATATGCATATACGGTTGAAGAACATGTTAATAAATGGTATAATTAAGATAAAGTGGGATGGAATGCTGGGCCGAAAGGAGGTTATCAATTGATTACTATTTTTAATCAAAAAAAGCTATTTATTGATTCTGACCCCATAGAACTGGCTAGAGTGAAATCTTTATTGAACAAATCCAATATTAAATACTCAGTAAAAACTGTTACCTCCTGGGGTGCGATGGGAAGGCGTATAGATGTGGGAATTTATTCCCGGAATCTTCAATCATATGGTGCCGAGCTGACCCATGTATATTATTTATATGTTCGCAAAAAAGATTATATCAAAGCAAAGGATGTAATATCAGGCGGATGAATGAAAATATTTGACATAAGCGAAATTCCAAAGTATAATTATATCTGGAAATGAGGTTCTTCCATGGCAATAGCCTAAACCGCTTTTAAGCTGATGACTTCTGCACATAGCAGATGTCGTCGGCTTTTTTATAGCTTAAAATATAAAAGTTGATGGGGACTGCATTAAATTATTAACTTTTATATGAAGGAGGACATGAATATGCTTACCAGTTTAGCTTTAATTTTTTTGTGCGGTATGTTTTTAGGAGGTATTTTTAAACGAATCGGGCTGCCCAGTCTGCTGGGTATGCTGATAACCGGTATTGTGCTGGGACCGTATATGCTCAATCTATTGAATGCCAGTATCCTCTTAATATCTGCTCAGTTAAGGCAATTAGCCTTAATTATTATCTTAACGAGAGCCGGATTATCACTGGATATAGATGATTTGAAAAGGGTGGGAAGGCCCGCAATTCTCATGTGCTTTGTTCCTGCCAGCTTTGAAATTACAGGGATGGTTATACTGGCACCCAGATTATTGGGTATCTCTGTTATTGAAGCAGCAATTATGGGAGCCGTTATTGCAGCAGTATCCCCGGCCGTCGTCGTACCGAAAATGCTGCATCTTATGGAAAACAAATATGGTACGGATAAATCCATACCGCAAATGATAATGGCGGGTGCGTCGGTTGATGATGTATTTGTTATTGTTATTTTTGCGGCGGCAGTTGGATTAGCCCAGGGCGAAAAAGTCTCGGCAGGAAGTATCTTGCAGATA
Source organism: Bacillota bacterium (assembly GCA_023419655.1). GTDB lineage: Bacteria > Bacillota > Clostridia > Lachnospirales > Lachnospiraceae > Mobilitalea. The sequence continues at coordinate 18,803 of JAEZXP010000088.1, forward strand.
CCGGTATCGATTGCTACAGGAATTATCGTCGGCATTGTACTGGGTATAGTGCTGAATATCTTTTTTAAAAAAATTCATATACGGGATTCATTAAAGGTAATCATTCTGCTAAGTGTGTCATTTTTGCTGGTAGCAGTTGAAAATCTCAAGATAATACCTTTTTCAGGGCTTTTAGCCGTAATGAGCGTTGGAGTTACCATTCAAAAAAAGAATACGCTTGTCGCAACACGGCTGTCAAATAAATATTCCAAACTATGGGTCGCCGCAGAAGTGATTTTGTTCGTACTGGTAGGGGCAACCGTAGATTTAAAATATGCAATTGGAGCCGGTATTTCAGCCATCGTAGTTATTCTGGGAGCTTTGGTTTTCCGTATGCTTGGTGTATTTGTGTGTATGATAAAAACAAAACTTACAGTTAAAGAAAAAATATTCTGCATGATAGCATACATGCCGAAAGCAACCGTTCAGGCGGCGATTGGTTCCTTACCTTTGGCAATGGGTCTGTCCTGCGGCAATATCGTTCTGACGGTTGCGGTACTTGCCATTTTGATAACCGCACCGCTTGGAGCGCTGGGGGTTGATTTGACGTATAAGAAACTATTACGTAACGGATAAGGATAAATAAGTATTCTTTTACTTACTAAGTAAGTATTTTCTGCGTTCTTGCAAAAACCTTATTATATAGTAAAATTATATCATAAGTAAAAGTTAAAACAAGAAGGGGTATGTTATGGCAGACTTGAATGATTTTATGAATAAAGGAATAAAAAATATCGCCGATACTGCTGCACGGTTTTATTTGGGCAACCGCAGGGGGCAAGGCTTCATGCTGCACACAGCATCAGCCTTGAGTAAAAGTGCAAAAATCAGGGCGAAGCATGAACGCAGCGGAACGCATATCCCCCCATTTTTAATTGCAAGTATCGCAACCGAGTGTAATCTGCGGTGTGCGGGCTGCTATGCGAGGGCCAACGGCCGTTGTGACGACACACAGCCTAAGGAACAGCTTAGTACCGAGGATTGGCAGCGGATATTTAAAGAAGCATCGGATATTGGGATATCCTTTATTCTGATTGCAGGAGGCGAGCCGCTCCTGCGGCGTGACGTCATCGAGGCGGCAGCAAAGTTTGATAACATCCTCTTTCCGGTCTTTACGAATGGAACCATGTTAAGCGGAGACTATCTGAATCTGTTTGACCAGCATCGCAACTTAATTCCGGTGCTGAGTATCGAGGGTGACGCCGAAAAAACCGATGCCAGACGCGGCAGCGGAGTATCAAAGCAGGTGGAGGAAGCCATCCGTCGTCTCAAAGAGGCGGGCATTCTGTTTGGGACCTCCATTACGGTAACCACGGAAAATCAAACGGATGTGACGGAGCCGTCCTTTGTAGGAACACTGCGGGATAGCGGCTGCGGACTTGTTTTTTATGTGGAATATGTTCCTGTGGAAAAGGGCACAAAACATTTGATTTTGGATGAGAAGGATTTACATACTCTTGGGATACGGCTTGACAGCCTGCGCAGCGATAAGAAAAATAAGGGAATGATTCTTCTGTCCTTTCCTGGAGATGAGGAGAAAATGGGAGGCTGTCTGGCAGCCGGACGGGGTTTCTTCCATATAAGTGCCACAGGAGGAGCCGAGCCTTGTCCTTTTTCGCCTTATTCGGTAATGAATTTGAAGGAACAGTCACTGTTTACTGTACTGCAGTCCTCATTTTTTGCAAAGGTTCGTGAGATTAGCATGGCAGATGCAGTAGGCCATAAGGGAGGCTGTACCCTGTTTCAATATGAAACGGAAGTCGCACATGCCTTGCGTTAATAATATGCAGCCGGATACCATGGGCATTTATGATTTTTACGGGCTGTCTTATTTATCTTTAGCCAAACAACACTGCGGATGACAAGATAATCGGCATGGTTGTTTGGCTAAAGATGAACCGTCTAGTTACTTCCAAGGCTGAGATGGAAGTATGGATTAATTATATGCCCCAGTACTGCCTGGCAAGTCTTTGCCCCTGGTCGATTTTTGCCCACTGCTCTTCCTCTGTCAGCTCATTTCCGCCATCACAGGAGGCGAAGCCGCACTGGTGAGAAAGGAATAATCTGTCTTTGTCAATAATAGCAGAGGCTTCATCAAGTAATCGAATGATACGGTCTTCATCATCGAGTGTGTTTGTTTTCGATGACAACAGGCCCAACACAATCTCGGTATCCGGTTTATCCTTAAAAACGCTGAGGGCTTCAAGTGAGCCAGCCCGCTCGTCATCCCATTCAAGGAAAAAGCGGTCGTATTTTAATTGCTTTAGGAATAAATTGGCTATCTTAACATATGAACCGCCGCCCATATTTCGGGAATCATAATTACCGCGGCAGTTATGTGTCCACATCTTTAAACCAAGGTTATGTCCGAAATCAATCAGGGTATTGTTAATCTCGATAAAATCAGCTGCAAGAGCGCTTACCTCATCCTGATTGATATTCTCACCTGTGTAAGGGGAATTGGGATTATCGTCTGCGAAAATCTCCCACAGGCAATCATCAAATTGAAGGATTTTTCCTCCGGCCGCGGCATATTCTTCGACAAATTCCTTGTATGCCTTGACCAGGCCTGCTTTTAGTTCCTGTGGATTATTATATACGGAATCTTTACCTCCGATATTATCTGACCAGGATAATTCTCCAAAAATATGTGAGGGAGACGGGATACACAATTTTATATCATGGTTCCCGGCAATGGATTTCAATCTTGCAAATACCTTAATAAAATGATGGTTTTTACCGCTGAGTTCACCGATAATTCGTAAACCGATATCCTTTCGTGTTTCGTATTTTGAAGTTCCGTCCTTATCACGAAAGAAGTAGCCGTGTTCCGCGATGTAGCGGCTGACGCCGTCAAGTCCCCAGACAAAGTCCAAATGCCACATGGACTTGGAATACTCTCCGTCGGTAATAACCGTTAACCCGTGTTCAATCTGTTTGGCGACAACGTCTTTGGTTGCTTCCTCTTCGCATTGCTCATATCCCTCAAAATCATTGTAAAATGGATAGGTCGTACTATCCTGATGCTCAATCTGATTCTTGTATTTCAGCAAAGCTGCAGGGCGCAGCAGGCTGCCTACGGTCTGAAATTTTTGGCTCATCGAAAATCCTCCTTTGCTTATAAGACAATTCTAATATAAATAAATTATAGCATGATGGAAAGTTTACTTGTAACACGAAAAAAATATGCCGGGTTATAGTTTATAGCTATAACCCGGCTTCCATGTCAGCTTATATTCAGAAAAGAGGATTAAGAAGAGTTTTTAATATTAAGATTTACTAGCTTCTTTTTCGCTTAGCAATTTTTCTTTATTAGGGCGATTGTCATCCATTAAAAAATACGCCCATTCGACATCAAGCTTATCCGTATTTTCCTGCCAATAGATAAGACGGTGAGAATAATAATCGATTTTTTTATGAACGGGTTTTTGATAGCTATCCTTTCCATACTTGAGAACAAGGGATGTTAATTCGTAGAAGGGAAGCCCTAAAGCATGGGTTTCGACATGTACGGTAGCACCAGCATGACCAATCGCATGGCACAATGCACCATATACCCGGTCATCAATCTCCTTTGCAACTGCATGGGAATCCAAAATGGCCCGTTTCGCGGCAGGCATCTTGATTTTGCCTCTGGCCCAGGCTTCACAAAGCCCTAGCACTGCTCTTGGCCTTAACTCATATGGATATTTTTCTTCAAACTGAGCAAGAGGAACCTTGGCACAATCCAGTGCCCACATAACGAGTGTGCGATGTGTCTGCTGCTCTATCAGCCTTTTAAGCTCCTGCAAGCATTCGCTATCACGGGAAAACAAGACCATATTCTTTTTCTTTAACTTCTGTTCAACATCAGAAAACATAGCAAAACCCTCCATGTATATCCATTATGCTAAAAAACATACGTGCAAAAAGATGTTGACTGTTTCTTTCAGTTTTCAAAGGTAATTAGCCCTCCGCTTTGTATGAGAGTTTTACTAAAGTCGTAGTCTTTGGGTTTACCAAGAAAATAGTAAATTATCATTCGTACATTTGCAGCGTGAGTGACAATTAAAACATTTTTCCGAGGTATTGGTCCTTAATCATATCACAGAAATCAAAGTTCCGTTTCATAAATTCATCAAGCTTTTCTGTACCACTATCTCCGTTGACGATTGCCCGCCAGAGTAATTTCATCATTTCTGCAGTTTCTTCTTTCCCTTCGAATTCACCGCAGAGAATTTCCGTCAATCTGTTATCAAACACAATCGGTCCTTTATATATAATTTTGCAGGTTTGGCGAGCACGCTTTTGCGGGCTGCAAAAACATGCGTCAAATCTTATATTCTTTAAGTTTGCAGCTTGCAATTCGGACTGCTCTATTCCGGTTTGATTTATAAAAGTCTCTGTAGCACCATTACATCTTCTAAATAAATTCCAATTGGTTTGACCTTGACGGACCAGGTATATCATAGTTTATTACCTCCAATAAATTGTGTTTTCGTAAATTTACAGCATGTGATAATCTGTAATATTCTGTTCTGTCATATAATAAGCAATGCCTATCCTGTTGCCAATCAGCAGTATTTTGTCATCTTGTAATTAACCAATGCAATGCCGTTTCGGATAACTTTATTTTCTGTTTCAACGGCATAACCTTGTTTCTCAAAAAATGGCTTTGCAGTAATTGAAGCATATGTTTCAAAGCGAACTACACCGGAGGTTTGTGCTCGTCTCTCTAATTCATTTAACAGCGCACCGGCTATACCCTTGCCCTGAAAATCCTTATGAATATAAAGCTTATCCAAGTAGCCGGTTTTATCCATGTCCGCAAAACCAACAATTTTCTCGTCTGTTTCCGCAATTAGAGTATCGTGCTCTAAAAAAGAACGATTCCACGCTTTCAAATCAACGATTCCCGTCGACCATGCATTAAGCTGTTCATTCGTGTAATCTTTTGCATTGACCGTATGAATGGTGTCATGAAACAATTTTGATAGGAAGGGACAGTCATCCGATTTATATTCTCTTAGTGTTATCATCATCTCGGCAAGCTCCTGCTTATTCTCACTCGTATATGTCCAAATCTATGATATCATATCTTTTTGCATGAATAAAGGTATAGCTCTCCTTAGCGAAAACCCATCCCTTTATCTGGGATAATCTCAAGGGCAAATTGGAGGCTGTCTATACAATTCATAAGAGGATGAAGCTAAAAACCACTCTACCAGCTTCATCCTCTTATTTGTTTTATTGCGCCAGAGCATTCTTCTTTTTCCAAATGACAGCTAAAATGTCTTTTAGCACAAGAAAAGAATCTACATCATTATAGCTATATTTTTTCTGCAAATCATCTAACAGAGCGGTTAATCCAGCGGTGTAAAAATCTATGTCTACTTCTTTTTGATATATTGTAAGAATTGGATACTTCTTTCCCCATACCTTCGCCCAATCCACTTTATTCTGCACTTCTTCATTTGTCTTATCAATTACTTCCTGTATCTCTTGGACATCCAGGTCAAAGTCAATCAGCTCATCTAAGGATAGATGATACAAAAGAGAAAGTTTTTTGGACTGGCGTATATCGGGGAGGGTTTCACCCAGTTCCCATTTTGAGATTGTCTGCCTGCTGACGCCTAATTTTTCTGCCACCTCCTCTTGTGACAATCCGCTTTTCTTTCGGGCATTGAATAAATTATTGCCAAGCTCCATTTCTGAATCCTCCTTTACTTCGATTATAGGGAAAGTATAGCCTTTTTCCGGTTGAAAGACTACCAATTAAAATTAGCAATCATGCTACTTTTGCAAGCATTTTCGAGTATAAAAGCTACTTTCTTTTCCGCACCCTCACGATTATGTGAAGGCCATTACTGCACAATTGTTCGGGGACGGTTCAGTTTTACTTGTAGATTTTAATACACCAGAGAGTCCAGAACAAGCCAGAAGAGAACGTACAACAAAACTTGGAGATGAGTTTCTCGCTTTTATTACTGTTGAGTAACAGATTAAAGGCACAGAAATCTCTGTGCCTTTAATAAATCGATATTATTAGATTGGAATTTATCAATCACTAAATATTTTAATATCTGCAAACATTTTGTGCAGTCTATGTTCATCAAACGGAAGATATTCTGCTATTGTAAATCCGATAACATCGGCATTCTCTGTTATACACTTTAGTACGCCGGAAAGCTTCTCTATCGTCATCCTTCCGCTGCCGCTGCCATCTCCAACCAACTCTTTGTTTGCGAAATAGGTAGAGTGAAATAGGCTTGCATCCAGCACATCAATATCAAGATGAATTAATATGTGGTCAAAATGACACAAGAAATTCTTGATTTCCCCATTGGATATAAACGCCTCTGTCTGCACCCTATAATCTACACCCATATCTTTTAAAAATTTCTCCTGATAACGGTGCAATTCCTGTAATCCAACATACAAAATCTCATCAGGTCTGAACTTTTTGTTTTTCATCAGACCAGAAAGTGTTTTGTCCCCATTACCCATGAGCGAACCAAGTACCATAGCATGAGCATTTGGGTATCCGTCCTTCACAGTTGATACATCCGGATGAGCATCAATCCAGATAATACCAACATTGTCATAGATTCCATGCAAATAATCAAAAGGAGCTTGGGAAACGATGCAATTGCCACCAATTGTGATAATCCTATCCGGTTTGGCAGCCTCAATAACTTCAGCTGCCTTTCTTATACCTGCAGTGACCTCATCTTTGGCATAGACTCCATCTGTCACACTACGTTCCTTCCCGTCGGGCGGGGCAATTTTCACTTCCAGCAAGGGCTGACTTTCATTTGCGGGAAGAATATGTGCAAGCAGTTTTGCACCGAAATAATATGTTTCTAACCCACCGCTTAAATAATCTGGGTACAATAACCTGATTGTTTTCATATGTTCTCTCCTCACTAAATTCCTATTTATCTGTATAATATAATATTTTTGTATTTATAATACCACGTTTTTCTGCATAGGAAAAGGGCATACCTTCTCCTTATCCACAGTGTGATGGGGACATTTTCTATCTGTAGTGAAGCAGCAAGGGGCAATTAATACCTTATATAGTTATTTATAATAAATATGTGGTATATCACTAAAAATTAAGTAAAATTTAGTTAAAAAGGACGAAAATGTAATTCTGCTTTTTTTGCTGATTGAAAAAGCCATCGTTATCATATAAAATTGCCTTTGTACTGAAAAACAAACATTGGAGGAATAGACAACATGAAATACCAGAGGACAAAATTGTTAAAAGTAATTGTATCTTTCCTGTTGGTGATGGGGCTTCTCCTATCACAATTACCGGCAGCGAGTGTTCAAGCAGCAGCCAAGGCAACGATTGATTCAGAGATGATGATTGGTACTGGAACTACCTGGAGCGAATTCGGCATTTATCAGAAGGACGCAAAATATGTGCTGGAAGTAAATAATCCAGTGAAGAAAGCTACCTATAGCTTTAAGTCCAGTAATGAGAAGGTGCTTAAGCCGAAGGCCAGCGGAACGAAGGTATATCTTACAGGACTGAAGAAAGGCTCTGCAACGATTACCTGTTCCCAGAAGTTAGACGGTAAAACTACCAAGATAGGAACCTGCAAGGTTACAGTAGTGGACCCAAGTCTGTACGCAGAGGACTATGACGGACTGTCACTGGGTACAGCAACCGGTATGTTTATTTATTACGAATGCCGTAATAATGATGCAACCTATACCTTTACCTCTAGCGATAAGAATTTCTCTATGAAGGAGAAGGTGGTAAAGTCAGAGTGGATGGATGGCTATTATCCCGAGCAGACCTATACTGCCAAGAAAGCAGGTACCTATACGGTTACCGTAAAGGAGACCTATAATAAGAAGACCAGAACCATCGGAAAGTTGAAATTTGTTGTAAAGAAGGCCTCTGTGACAAAGGAATATGGAATAGATGCCGGAGAGATAATAGGAGCATTTTCTCTGGTCAATAACGCACGGGTTGATGTGAAGTATTATTTTGAGACAGATGATGCTGGAGTTGTTGCAGTAAAAGCGGATGGAGACAGAGTGATTTTGGAGGCCAAGAAGCCCGGAACTGCTACAGTGAAGGTTTATGAGAATGCATCCAGTGCAGTCAAGGATAAACTCATCGGAAGCTGTAAAGTGACTGTAAAGGAGCTGAAGGTAGAGGCTCTGAGCTATGATCTGTATTCGGATGAGACCTATGTTGGAGATGATGCAATCACCCTCTATGTATACAAGGAGCCCTACAATGCACCGGAAGCAATTACTGTAACCTCTTCGGATAGCAGTATTGCAGAAGTGGGAAAGCTGGACGAGGACGGCAGAGTGGAGATTACACCTGTAGGTGAAGGAACAGTAACAATAACCATAACCTGCGGTGAAATTACGAAGACAGAGACCATTACCGTCTATGCGGACGAAGATGCCATGTATGGCTGGTAGGAGCTGTGAATAGAATTATGAACGGAAAGTATAGGAGTGGTTACTTTATTGAACGGCTCCCCGTTAAGTAGACAAATAAAAATACAAATCTTTCTGCCAGCAGGGAAACGCCTGCTGGCAGTTTTATGCAGGCGTTTTCATTAGGTGTTCCAGAGCCCGGCTGTGATAATTGATATGCTGTCATAGGTTTTATAGAAGTATTCACAGGTGCTTGTGTTAATGAACGCCGTATATTTGGTATAATCATAGGTATTTTGCCTGGTGACTACCGCACCCTTTGGGATGGAGACGCTTTCCATGATATGAAAGCATGCGGCAATTGCTTCTTGGCAATCCTTTGGCTGCGGTAAATGTGCTTTCAGATAAGCGGTCCGCACAAAGCGTTCAGGAGAGGTAAAGCCCCCCGGCAGAGAGAAGGTTCCTCCGGCCTGGCCAAAGGGAGTTAATCGTACGCCATCCCAGAAGACCTCCTCTGTTTGTGTCGGAGCGGCTCCCATGTAGTTTCTCAAATTTGTCATATGCCATTGGAAATCAGGGCTGTTAGCCATAATACCGATAGGACTGTCAATTAATATCAGACCCCTTTCCGTCGGCTCGATTACGGCGCAGGCTCCGCTTCTGTCAGTGGCAATCCAGTGCAGCGGTGCGACGGTATTGGTAACCGGATCC
>JAEZXP010000213.1 GCA_023419655.1 Bacillota bacterium
CGAACTGACATATTTTCCTCCGGCTAAGCAAGGGCTGCCGCAAAATCGTATCCGGTACGATTTTGCAGCAGCCCTATATTATCCCTTTTCATTTTATCTACCAGCCCTGATTAATAATTGGTGTGGCCAAATATACTTTGGTTCTGTCCGACTGTTCATCATAGGTCATTGCAATCTGTATATTGATTTTATATCCCACCGTCTCAATATATTCATCAATCAGCCCCGTATAGGCATATACTGTATAGCCGTCTCCCTGCTGGTAATCGAATGCCACCTCACCCTGAAGCTCCTTAACAATAAGGCTCGCCATATTCTCCTTCTCCGCTTTGTCCATTAAGCCCAGAGCAAATCCCTCATACAAAACAGTAACCTGCCTTTGTCCGATTCCCAGCTTGTCCAGAGATTCCTCTAAAAGCTTTCTATACCTTTCAATGCTGCTGATGGATTCCTTAATCTTTAGCCTTACCACAATATAGTGCTTTATCTTAACCGCTGAATCAATTTCCTGTCCCATGCTCACGATTTTTAAGGATGTCTCCGCTCTCTTTGCATTCTTATGATATTCGTATTCTGTTCTGTCACCATCTCTGATGATAGCAATATCTTTGTCCATATCAAGTCCGATGGAATTTGCAATATGATGTAAAATATCCTTCTTATCCGATTCACTCAAAAAGTCCTTATGGTACTGTGCTACAATCTCCAGATTGCATTCCATATCTTCTGTATTTGTCTTAACAAAAGCTTCCGCTATCTTAAAATTCTTAAAAAAGGCCTTGTTCATCACAACCTGGGTAACTACTGCAAGCCAGAGAACCGCAGCTATATATAATGTGATTTTCGTTCTCTTTAGAGAAAAAATTCGCTGCACCCCTTCAATAAAACGGCTCATATTTTCCAAAACATCCACCTCCGAATTTGGATTCCATCCAGGGAATTCCATATAATGCACCTATAAGTATTCCCAAGATAGAAGTCGAATATTCGTTTACACTATCCCTCAAAGAAAGATTGTGATATACTGTACTCAAGCAAATTCTATTTGCCTGCCGGAAAGCTTATAACACATTGTACGATATCACCCCTTTGGAGGTTCCTATATGTGCCATCTCTCACTTTACAGAAAAAGGTTTATTCCCGATGACTTTGTGCATTTAAAAGATGATATTATTCTGGTTATGGAGAAAAATTTGATTATTACAAAATGGAGACCCCTCCGGCCAAAAAAGAATATGGCAAAAGGTGTCTCGGCATATTACATGGATCAGGGAATTAAGGTCAGCAAGATATATAGCAGTAATCATCATTTACTCTATTGGTACTGCGACATCATTCAGGTTAAGCAGGGCACTGACCCGGATAGTATTGTATTTGAGGATTTGTTAATCGATGTTGTTGTATTTGAGGATGGCAGCATACGGATTTTGGATTTAGATGAGCTTGCCGATGCACTTGAGCTGCAATTAATCACAGACGAGGATGCAAAGCATGCCATAAGAATCCTGGACCGCCTCTTAAAGCTTATATACAAAGGTGACTTTAAGGAGCTTCAAGCTCCTATAAACAAAGCCGAAATTGCTTATTCCTCCTCCATCATCTGAACCCTTCTGATATGTCTTTCATTTCCTGAAAAATCAGAGTTTAAAAATGTGTCAACGATTTTAACTGCCAGCCCGGGACCAATAACCCTTGCTCCCATTGCCAGAACATTCGCATCATTATGAAGTCGTGTTGCTTCTGCACTAAAGCAGTCATGGCACAGGGCAGCACGAATCCCTTTCATCTTATTGGCCGTAATGGATATTCCTATCCCGGTTCCGCAAATCAATATTCCCTTATCACATTCTTTTTTCTGGATTGCTCTTCCTACTGCCTTGGCATATATGGGATAATCGCTGGCATCCAGCTTTTCACATCCAAAATCCTTGTATTCAATGCCCTTCTCTTCAAGGTATTTGATTATCTCCATTTTAAGCTCGTATCCTGTATGGTCATTTCCGATTCCAATCATTATAGATTCTTCCTTTCATATTCTTAATTATCGTCTTTTTGGCTTGAATTCGTTTCTTCATTTAGTTTATATACCGTCTTTTTTACCAGTATGGCCAGCTCCCGGTAGCAGTCCTCATATTCGACAAGGGTTCCGCCGTACGGGTCTACCACATCTCCCGCCTCTCCGACATACTCCTTTATCGTATATACCTCTGCGGCATTCGGGTAGGTCTCCATAATCTTTCTTTTATGAGCCTGTGTCATCGTAAGTATCAGCGTATTTTCATCTATCTCCGATTCCTTTAAACCCTTTGATATATGATTGTTGATTTCCAAATCATGCTTTTTAAGTACAATCTCCGCTTTTGGATTGATTGGCTCACCGAATAAAACGACAAGTCCTCTCGAAAAGGCCCTGATTTCACCCTCCTGGTCAAGATTCTTAAAGATAACCTCTGCCATAGGGCTTCTGCATGTATTTCCTGTACATACGAATATTAATTTACTGTATCTCGCCATCTCGTTTCCTACCTCCTTTAACGCCTTAGCCTACCTTTACAATTCTGTAGCCTGCCGCTTTTAATAGACGGTTCATAATGGCCTGTCCCAGGTCACCCTCTGCAAAGCTTTCGGAAAATATAAACTCCGCATGCATATCATCAAAATCCCGCAATACAGCATACAGACCTGCTGCTATGGATTCCTCTTCTCTCCTGGAACCTATGATTTTTACAGTTCCATAATGATAAAGCTCCCTCGTCTCCTCCGTTGCAATGATACCTACCCTCTTGCCTTCCCGGATGTATTCCTTCGCTTTTTTATTGATGGCCTCTGCTACCGGCTGCATGCTGCCTTCATATATTGTCAGGCTTCCCTCCGGAGCATAATGGCGGTATTTCATCCCCGGCGCTTTGGGGGTAATATTTTCATCCATGGTTTTTCCCATAAGTGCCTTATCAAGTCCGACAGAACCGATTACACTTTCCAGCATGGTTCTTGTTACACAGCCCGGTCTCAGAATTACAGGTTCATCTTCCGATAAATCTATTATGGTGGATTCCAGTCCGAGAGTGGACTTTCCCCCATCTATAATCATATCAATCCTTCCGTTAAAATCAGAGATTACATGCTCTGCTTTTGTGGGGCTGGGTCTTCCCGAAACATTGGCACTGGGAGCAGCTATAAATCCTCCCGAACAAGCAATCATATCTCTGGCAATTCTGTCTGCGGGAAGCCGTATTGCAACGGTATCCAGACCTCCTGTTATACTGTAGGGAACCATTTCCTTCTTATTAAGTATCATCGTCAAAGGCCCGGGCCAGAATACTTTAGCCAGTTCATATGCCTTTGCAGGAATGTCTCTTGCTATACTCTCCATATGAGCCGGGTTGGCGATATGAACAATCAGGGGATTATCCGATGGCCTGCCCTTGGCATCATATATCTTTTTTGAGGCCTCTGGATTCAAAGCATCCGCACCCAATCCATATACTGTCTCCGTAGGAAACGCAACCAGGCCTCCGCTTTTTAATATCTCTCCGGCTTTCTTAAGCTCCGCTTCCCTTAGGGTGCCGCCTTCGGCCCGTATGATAATCGTGTCCATCTATATTCCATACTCCTTTAATCTAAAGTAAGACTAGCTTATTCGTGGACAGTATAACACATTTATTCGTATTTATCCACCGTCTATTCATTGTGGCTTAAGGTACTGCTATCCGGCTTTGATGTGTTCAGATACTCCATAATTCCCAGATGAATTGCCCATGCCATCTTCTCCTGATAGGCCTCGTCAAGCAGAAGCTCTGCCTCTGTCCTGTTGGATAGATAACCGCATTCAACGATTACCAGAGGACAGGTGGTATGCTTTAGCATATAATAACTGGTATTTGATTTTGCCTGCCGGTGGTTCCCGTCCTTGATGGTCTCTTTAATTTTCTCCTGCAAGGTCGTAGCAATTTTTCTTCCCTGCTCAGATTCCCCATAGTAAAAAACCTGGGCTCCCTTTACACTTTCCTGTCCAAAACTATTCTGGTGTATACTAACCGCAAAATCAGCATTACTTGAATTAATAATCTCGATTCGTTTATTCAAATCCGCTCTTTTTTTGTTGGAATCCGATTCCGAGTACAGTCCCTCATCATCTGTTCTGGTCATAACCACCTTGATATCATTTTGCTCCAAAAGGTCTTTCAGGCGTAAAGAAATAGCCAGATTAATCTCCTTCTCCAGAGAATTATTAATTCCCACTTTCCCCGGGTCTCTGCCTCCATGGCCCGGGTCAATCGCTATTGTTATGGTATCCTTCTCTACAGGCTTCTCCTGGAAAAAACTCCTCATGACCTTGACCGATTGCTCTGAGGACAATATCCTTGCAATAAGCACCAGTACCAGGAATAATATACTAAAGTATTTATTTTTCATATCGATTACTTCCCAAACAGGTTTCTCTACATAGTATGAAGAGAACATGCATCCTATTCTAATTTGTGAAGCAATACAATTCCTGTGTGGCGTCAGAGCAAATTATGACTGCTGATAAGTTGTCTGTTCTTAGCAGCAGTCAGTCATTTTTCATATTATTAATCCTTCGCAGCCCTATAGGCGTCTATTATATATATTTAATTTTGATAGCGTATGATAACATTCCATATCTCTTCTCTTTCGAGCCCAAGCTTCCATGCCGCTACTCCAGCCACATTGGATTCATAGATGGTCTTCATCTTCTCTTCTATGGACCTGACATCCTCCAGCCATATCTTATAGACAGCACCATCCTTCTCATATTCACCGTAATAGCTGCCGTAGGTTGCATCCCACTCCGGTTCAATGCCATTGTCCGTAAATACCCGGCTTGCCGGCGTCATAGAAAGGCTTTCGCTGGAAACCTCTCCGTCCGCAGTCTCTTTCCACAGTCTTGAATAGAATGGTATCGCAATAATTGTCTTTTCCTTCGGAACCTCTTCCAGAGTATTCTTTATGGCATCCTTAACAAATCCAATCGAAGCGACGGGACCGGCCACGTCGGAGCCTGCATAATGCTCATCATATGCCATAACGATGATATAATCTGCAATCTCTCCCTGCTCTTTTCTATTGTAATATTGGTTGTATGGGGCAGGTACATAATTATCTACGGATAATACAATTCCATTGTTTCTGCATTTAACAGAAAGCTCCCGCAAGAACTGAATATAATGCTCTCCCGCTTTGGAAGGAATATTCTCAAAGTCAATGTTAATGCCATTTATCTTATATTGTATTGCTGCTTCGACTAAGGCATTGGACAGATTTTCTCTTCGTGAGGTATAGGACAGCAATTCATACTTATCCACCTCTGAATTAAAATCATCCACCAGCGCCCAGACCTCCAGGCCCAAAGCCTTGGCTTTATCAACGTATTCCTGACTTGCCAGTGAGTCGATGGTTCCGGATACACTGTTCACGCTAAACCAGGTTGGGGATACTACATTTACTCCCTTGGTATAGCCGATTAATTCCTCCAGCTTCCCTGCAGCCTCCCTGTTAAAAAACTGATGAAATACCAGATTGATTTTATCCGCCCGGGTCTGTGATGTATATTCCGGGGGCTTAAAGCTGCTTTGAAGCTCCTTATAGTATGATTCCTTAACATACTTCTCTCTTACATACCCGATAATACCATCCTTTGTCATCACCTTGGCAAAGCCCTTCTTCGGTGCTTCCTCCTTTGTGACATACATCAACTCTTCCCCGGCAGAAAGCTGTGCCAAAATCGGGCTTTTGATATCCGGGCCGAATCTTATCTGAGTGGCCTTGGTGACCTCTGTAAACAGATACTCTCCCCACCTGTAATCAATTACTATGCGGTCAGGCTCTGCATAAAATCTGTACTTTAAATCCGAATACTGTTCCACAAAATCCAGGGCAATATACACCTTATCCCCGTACAGCCTGATAATAGGATATTCAGAAGCGGCCTCTGTCTTAATCATACTCTTTGTTACAGAGTATTTATTGCCTACCGGCCCTGCCTGAATAATCTCCGTAGGCGTCGTGTATGTCAGTATATTCTCATTCTGGTCCCAATAAAACCGATTATTAAATTCCGTAACGACCGTATCATAATCAATATATACCGTTGTGTCTGCCATGATTCCCGGCCGGCTGTAAATCTCATCCTGAAGGATAATCATGACCTCGCTATCCTCTACCTCATAATATTCCGTTAGAAGCATCACCTCATCACTGGGTGTTAATTTTTTCACCACGGCAATTCCAATTCCTATGGCTAAGATTAAAATTGCGGCAATTATGCCTATTATAGCAATTTTCATTTTTTTATCCATGTCGTCCTCCGATTGCCTGATTTTGCAGATAGCATACAAATTAATTTCATATTTCACATTATAGCATTTATTATGACAGTCGTCATTATTAAATTTCGACTTTATTTTAGGAATATTATCAAATGTAACGCCTTAAGAAGTTAAAATGTCCTAACCCATTCTAATTATTCTTAAGGCGTTTTCCAAACATCCGTATACAGCTGCAAAATCCGTAACCAATAAAGTATAGAGGGCTTTTAGGTCCGGTTATCGTTGCAGCACACTGTATCCCTTAACCTCTTTCTTGCTCTTCGAATTAAATTGCCTATCGGCACATAATTAATAGCAGCCACAAAGCCTTAGGACATCAGAAGGTGCCATGTATTGATTTATATGAATAAGCGGTGGAATGCTTATTCGCGAACCTTATCGGATAAGAAGGTTATTTGTGATATGCTATACTTATCCATACTATACCGATATACTTCCAAGGTCAGTTGGCTGTTATAATTAAGACTGTCATCCAAATAAATGATAAAATAATCTGTACGTTTCTTTTGATAAGCTTGTGACATCCGGTTCAAAAGGGATTCTAAAAAAACATCTGTCTGTCTCACGGGCCATTCTTGCTACCAGCCTCTGCTCTGCACATGGAATCAGGTGTATCCAACTCCCGCTTCCTTTCGTATGCTTTAAGTCACGAAGAAATGCAATCATTCTGCTTTGATTCCATATTGCCCGGTCTCCCAGAATAATTTTACTGCCGCATCGAATAAATTCTTCCCTGGAGCTGCTAAAATCCATACCAAAATCAAGAATACAGCAATCATAATCCTCATTTAAAATCTCGGGTATCTGATTTTTTGCTACCTTCTTATAATAGGTAACTCTGTCAAGCCGAAAGGATTGTTCATTCTCATCGCTCCATTCATATGCCTGCCAAAGCCTGTCAAAATCCATATGACTGTTGCATTCCAGATAAGCGGTCTTCATTCTTTTCTCCGTACCAAAATAATAAGCCAAAAGCATACCCGTGTATGTTACTCCCGCACCGCGATTCGTACCTATCAGGCCGATTGTTCTCTTTGCTTCATGGCCGGTATTGTCCATGAGCCTTTTTAATAGCATCGGTTTCCTTTTCATATCACCGCTCCTTTTCCGTACAAAAAGCCGTCAGCTCACGGAAAAATTCCTGGCTGTTCTTATCCCCGGGCCTTGCAAATGGGTCCGGCTCATAGGGTATTCTAAGGCATTTTCCATATAGCATGCTTTTTATTGCCTGTCTGTATTGCTTGCCATCCACAAAGTTAAACAGGAAAATAATATCCTTATATTCTGATACCATATCCAATGCCTCTTCAGAAAATCCCAGCTCCCAATCCTTCGCGCCAAGTACAAGTATCTTGATTTTGGATTGCAGGAATTGCTCCTTGTTGGACATATTCAGACTTCCATAATCTTTGATGATGATATTATATCCGGATATATCCATCATCTTCGTATTATCGGCATTAACCATCGCTATACCGCGAACCCTCATTATTCCCTGATTCTTTCTTAGGTCAAAATATCTGCTTTCGATATGTCCCAGGCATCTGCTCCTGTTACTCTCCACATAAAGGCATTCTATATTCTGTCGGCTGAAGTAGCAGCAAAGGCGAAAGGATAGATGGGTTGTACCGATTCTTGGCTGTGCTCCTGCAATCCCTATTTCAATCGATGATTCAGGATTCATTAGATATTTTTTCTTTTTTATGATTGCTGATAAATTTTGTTCTAATTGGGATACAGAAGCATACCTTTGTGATGAATCATATCGGAGACAGCGGCTGATAATTTTCTTTAGCTTCTTCGGACTGTTTTTAATGAAATCAATGTGCTCCATCCTTTCACCTGCCTTACCGGCCGTCTTGCCTGTGACCATAAAATACAACAGCATTCCGATGCCATATACATCGCTTCTTTCATCTATACCATCGTTATAATACAACTCAGGGGCAGCATAGCCGATGGTTCCGTAAAATTCTGTGCTGCCATGGGCCTCATCAAGAAATATGGCACTGCCAAAATCGATGAGCTTTATAACGCTGTCGGTCACGATAATGTTCTCAGGTTTCAGGTCCAGATATAATACGGGTCTTTTAACAGAATGGAGATAATGGATTAAATCGCAGATTTGAAGAGTGAAATGAATTATGATATCCTCACGAAGATAATTCCTTGCCTCAACATATTCCCGTAAGGTTACTCCCTCAAGATATTGTTCAACAATATAGGAACCATCTTCATCTTCTTCAATATCATAAACTATAGGAATACATGAATGTTTCAGGTCTTTTAGAATTTGTGCTTCCTTAAGCTGTGTCTTATACAATGGATGATGTTTGGAGATATGTTTTATTGCCCGAAGTGAATTTAATTTGATATGTTCAGCCAGATAAACCTTTGATGTGCCTCCCCTGCCCAGAAGCTTAACGATGCGGTACTTGTCGAACCATATTTCCTGTGGCATATTCTCCTTTCCTATCAGCAATCGATGATGAATCATCTGGTATTATTATATCCATATTATGGATATAAGGCAAGTGTTTTAATGTATGCAAAACTCCGAATTTTTTGGTGTTTTATGTACAATATGCCCATTTTATGTCTTGGTTTTTATTGTCGATAAGACACGGTTATTAATAGAAATTTCACAACTTGGCGTATTGACTTTAGTTCTCTTTTAACTTATACTCTTTTTACACCAATGGTTGATTTTAGCTGTAACTAAAAGATCAGTTCCTGTTAGTACAGAAAGGGGTGTACTCTATGAAGATAGAAAAGATAAGTGACAACCAGATTAGATGTACCTTGAACAAAAGTGATTTGATAGACAGGGAATTGAAAATAAGTGAGCTGGCTTACGGCACGGAGAAAGCCAAAGCATTATTTCGCGATATGATTCAGCAAGCCTTTTACGAATTTGGTTTTGAAGTAGATGATATTCCGTTAATGATAGAAGCTATTCCTGTATCTACAGAATGCCTGGTTCTTGTTATAACAAAGGTAGAGGACCCGGATGAGCTGGATACCCGTTTTTCTAAGTTTTCTTCCTTCAATACCCATGATTTATCTGATAAAGCTTATGACGACTCTTATGCTGATGAGATAATTAATCCCCTTGAGAATTTAGATGATTTTTCAGAGGATATGGACGTCGACTCCAAAGACACTGTCGCCGTTTCCGAATCTGATAGCAAGCAGAGTGTTCAGATTCCTTCAAATCTGACGAAGGTTTATTCCTTCCGCTCCCTTGGTGAGGTTACCGATTTAGCCAATATATTACTGGGTGTTTACAACGGCACGAATACTTTATTTAAGAATCCTGTTACAGCAATTTATTATTTAGTCATTAGTATTTCCGATCATACGCCGGAAGAGTTCAATAAAATCAGTAATATAATTTCTGAATACGGTAAGCCTGAGCGTACAACCTATGCTTCCCAGGTTTATTACAAGGAGCATTATGATGTAATTGTGAAGGATCAGGCTCTTCAAATCTTGTCTGTCATATAATAGCCTGCAATAGGCTCAAAAACAACGACAAGCGGCAATCCGCTCGTCTTATGCAATTTAAAGGACATACCGCGATGGTATGTCCTTTATTGTATATTATTCTTTTACGTGATAATTTGTCTTACTCACCAATCTGTTCTGCTATTCTATCCATAAGATCTTCAGGGTCCAGACCATGTACCATCGCTGCCTCTTCCAGGGTTTCTCCCTGTGCTGAAGGGCATCCAAGACAGTGCATACCGATGTCAAGCAATACCGGAATAATATTCTGATCCATGGCAATCGCCTGAGCAATTGTCATGTCCTTCGTAATTGTAGCCATAAAATTACCTCCTTAATCTGCGGTTCTATCTTTAAATTACATTATACGCCATATAAGGCACTGATTTAGTAGCCTTGGCAACATTATATTCTATTAAATCCCCTACGTCAAGAATATATATATATGTTTTTCCCCTTGCATAATTCTTATTCATATATTAAAATTAGAGGGATTGTTAATTACAAAGGAGGTAATATCATGGCACATAAAATTAGTGATGATTGCATCAGCTGTGGCGCTTGCGAAAGTGAATGCCCTACAAGTGCAATCTCAGAAGGCGCTGCACACTATGAAATTGATCCGGATACATGCATCGACTGTGCAGCATGTGTGGACGTTTGTCCTACCGATTCAATCTCAGCTTAGTATATAATATATACATATTGCGATGCACAAAGGGGAAGAGAGCTGTGCCAATCTATCCGACGGCCGGTTCTCTTTTTTATTGTATCGGATTGGCCTGTCCAATAAATGAGGTTCGGCTTATATGTACACCTTATTCTTTTTGAAAAACTTGGACCTTTTTCTTCCCTTTCCTTCAAATGCAGCTGCCGCATGCATTCTGCTTCTTTGATAATCCCTTAAGGTTGCATCAAATTTCTTATAACGCTCCTCCTCCTTCTCCTCCTGCAGCCTCATAAGAAAGTTCATTTCCTTAACTACAGAATCGGTTACGTTCGAACTTATATTTTCTGAAAGCTCAGCATTATTATCCTTTAACGCAGACATAATAATTTGATTCATTATTGCCTTAAACTGGCCCATTTTATCATTTGCGTCTGCTTCAATTTCATCTTTATTCTCACTTGTAATAAGGCTTGTCCCCTCTTCATGCTCTTGCAAAGTGCTATATTCATCCTTACACATTTCAATCACCTTCCCGTTAAGTTCATTTTTAAGCTTTGCCATCGTATGACTGTCAAGTGATTCCAACTGATTGAGATTAGGCAGAAGCATCTTTATCGCCTTCAACTGAAAGCCCTGGTCTCTTAATTGTTTTATCGTTTTTAACAGTTCAATATCGGAGTCCTTATAATACCGATGTCCCATCTCATTTCTATTAATTGACAGGCTAAGTTCATCTCCCCAATACCGTAGTGTATGTGATTCTACTCCAACTTTTTTAGAAGTCTCCGAAATCATATACCTAATTTCTTCCATCGATTATCCTCCATATTTATTTTGCTTCTGAAATCCTGTAATTATTTTCCACTTTTTACATTATAACATAGCAAACCTCAATTGCAATACGTTTTCCTCATATTCCCATTTAACTTATCGACAGAAAAAGGAGACACTTATCCGAAGTCTCTCCTTTTCTACATGATTCGTGAATAAGCGAAAAAACGAGAGAAGTAAAATGAACCATAAAGTCGCTTTTCACTTTTAGGGTTCATTTATTCTCTCGGTATGAGCAATGCGAGCGAAAGGACGTAGTCCTTGAGCTTTCGCTTATTCGTTTAATTCATGATGTGCTCAATAGGGATTCCCCTATGACATCCTGTTTTCTCTGTTTGCAAATTTCGTAAACTGTGATAACCATGCCAGCTTAATCGTCCCTGTAGGACCGTTACGTTGTTTTCCTATGATAACCTCTGTTACTCCCGGCTCTTCCGAATCCAGATTGTAATAGTCGTCCCGATAGATGAACATTACGACGTCGGCATCCTGCTCGATGGCTCCTGATTCTCTCAAATCAGACAGCATCGGTCTTTTATCCGGCCGCTGTTCTACGGCACGGCTTAGCTGGGATAATGCGATAACCGGTACGTTAATCTCCCTTGCCAGCGCTTTCAGGGAACGGGATATCTCTGAGATTTCCTGCTGACGGGATTCCGATTTTTTATTGCCGCTCATCAGCTGAAGATAGTCTATTATAATCAGTCCCAGATTTCTCTCAAGCTTCAGCTTCCGGCATTTTGACCTCAGCTCACTGATGGATATGGACGAGGTATCATCAATAACAAGATTGGAATTACCTATTATTCTGGCGCTTTCCATCAGATTTGCCCATTC
The DNA here is from genome assembly GCA_023419655.1 of Bacillota bacterium. GTDB lineage: Bacteria > Bacillota > Clostridia > Lachnospirales > Lachnospiraceae > Mobilitalea. The sequence continues at coordinate 12,196 of JAEZXP010000213.1, forward strand.
CTCTGCGGACAGGTTACCTGTCCGGATATTCTGGGAATCCACTCTGGAATTCATCGCCAAAAGACGTTTTGCCAGCTGGTCCTGCGACATCTCCAGGCTGAATATCGCTGTTGTTATATTGGAACGCAATGCCACATATTCGGCTATGTTCAATGCAAAAGCCGTCTTTCCCATGGAAGGTCTTGCGGCTATCAGAATTAAATCCGAGGGCTGCAGCCCTGCCGTCTTATAGTCCAAATCATAAAAGCCTGTGGCAATACCGGTAACACTTCCCTGATTTTTTGATGCCGCTTCAATACTGTCGATGGAACGAAGTACAATTTCCTTAATATCGGCAAATTCCTTTGTGCCCCGGTTTTGGGAAATGTTAAATACTTGTTTTTCTATCTTTTCAAGAATTGTGTCAAGCTTTTCCTTATCAAGATAACAGTCGTTCGCCGCCTCTTCCGCAACCTTAATCAATCTTCTGAGTACTGCCTTATCTCTTACAATCTGGGCATAGTACTTTACATTGGCGGAGGTTGGCACGGAGGCAACCAGGTCTCCTATAAACTCCAGACTGCTCAACTGGGGCGGGACATCCTTCTCTTTCAACCGGTTCTGTAAAGTTACCAAATCAACAGGCTTTCCCTCGTTAAATAATTCCAGCATCGTATCAAAAAGTATACCATGCTGCTGCTCATAAAAATCACTGTTATCTAACACCTCAGAAGCCATAAGAATCGCATCCTTGTCCATAATCATGGAACCGATGACAGACTGTTCAGCCTCTATGCTATGAGGAAGTATCTTCTTTATAAAAGCCTCATCCATTGGTAATCCCCCTATATGAATCTGATACTATTACACTGCCTCAACCACAACCTTAAGCTCTACATTAACCTTCGGATGCAGCTTTACAACAACCGTATAGGTGCCTGCATTTTTAATCGGGTCGGACATCTGTATCTTCTTTTTGTCCAGCTCCAGACCCGCCTGGTCATTTATTGCTGCTGCAATCTCTTTGGTAGAAATAGAACCAAAGG
>JAEZXP010000231.1 GCA_023419655.1 Bacillota bacterium
AATGACAGCTTATATGAATCGGTTCGGCACTAAAAATGATGATTCCGGAACCATCTCCCTCAAGCTATCCTATGATAAGGCCACTGTGGGCGCTATGCTCCAGGGTGTTACAGGCATGAGCATAAGCGATTTGGAAGCATCCATTGGCATGTCCCTTGATTCTATAGGCCTTGATATATTATCTGCTAAGAAGGGTCAGGAGATGTATAATGCAATTGGACTGAATCTGAACAATATTGATATTATCTCCGCAGAGTTGTTCACGGACTATATAGCAAAAGAGATGTTAATTCGTCTGCCTGATTTGAGTTCTGCTTATTTAAAACAATCGTTAGATATGGGCGACGATATATACGATGTTAGCATTGAAAAGCATAATGAAATCAGGACTCTTCTTTCCTCTGAAAAAACCGGGGAATTTATCAAGCGCTATACTGCCCTTATTACAGACCAGATAAAGGATGTTGAACTAAGTAAGGGTGAGAATATAGCTGTTGGAGATGTGTCTGTAAAAGCTAATCTCCTGACGATAACACTAAATTACGAGGACTTTTCTGATATCCTTAGAACCGTACTGAAAGAAGCAAAAGACGATGAATATATTATGGATTTATTACGTATCTTTAATATCTCCAAGGAAGACTACGAAGAAGAAATCGATTATGCTTTAGAAGAGCTGGACGATATGGATAATGACCCTGATTTCACAGCGGCATACAAGGACAGTAAGCTTGTAATGAAGGTGTATGTGGGAAATGACGGCAATATTATCGGACGTAAGCTGGATATCCATAATCCTGAAGTCACCCACACCATAAGTTTCTTCAATGTTGAGAAGAATAATAAAGGGGCTTATAAATTCAATTTTCATGAAGAGGATTGGTCCACGGATATCACGGTTACCGGCAGCCATTCTATCGATAAGGACGCCTATACAGGCTCCGCCGTAGTTGATATCGTTTCAGATGACGTTGAGGTACCGCAGCTCAGCTTTAAACTGGATTATGAAGGACTTAAGACTGTAATAAAGAATGGTATGGTTTATACTTCAGGAAATATAACCTTATCCTCACATGCCATGATGGGCATGGAGATAGCTATTGAAATGGACATTAAGGATGATGAGCAATTAGCTGTATTTAAGCTCAATATGGGCAGCTCCTCCCTTGTAACCTTAGAGACATCAAGCAAACGCCTTAAGGATTTCGTAATTCCTGAGCCGGATAAGAACGCAGAAGTCTTTGATATGACTGACGAGATTGATGCGTATTCCTACACAATTGATACGGAAAAATTTATTTCTAATCTGTCTCAAAAACTCGGTGTCAATCTTGAAGACCTATTAGGAAATATGCTCCCGTTCTATTACTAGAATTTGATTTTAATAATACCTTTTGGGGCGTGCTGCAAAACAATGCATTTTTTTGCAGCACGCCCTTTATCTATGCCATTATTTTAATATAATTTTAATAAGTATTTTCTTTTTTTCTATAGGTGCTTGTGGTACACTACAAGATAGAATACGAACCCTTAGTGGAAGAACTATCGTGCACGGGTGATTTATTACTATTGCGAATATTGGCTACATGGAGGATTATTATGCCTAAAAACACAAAGCTGGGTGAAGACGCCGCAATATATCAGCAAAAAAACAGCAAGCAATCAGAAAGAGAAAAACTTAAAGATATGCCTTGGAGCAAAAAAATCTCCTATCTTTGGGATTATTATAGATATCATGCCCTAATAACGATACTATTAGCAGCATCCATCGCCTATACGATTTATTCTGTCACAAAGCCCAAGGTAGAGGTAGAATTATTCGCAGTCATCATTAATAATACAGTGGAACCGCAGACATGGGATGAATATAAAGATAAGGTGGCAGAGCACTTGAAGCTTGACCCGGAAAGAGAAGATGTTATGCTTAATTACAGCTTCTATTATAACGGCGCCGCTGATTATGAAGCGAATATGCGTCAGGCCTTTGCCGTATACTTAGCCTCCTCTGAGATTGATGTTGTCATTGCTCCTCTATCGGAATTCTCTGATTATGTGGAGAACGGATTTTTTGCCCCGTTATCAGACCAGCTTCCTACTGATTTGTACAGCTATCTGACAGACCGGTTCTATCTGTCCGGCACAGCTGACAATCCCAAAGTTTCCGCATATGGGATATATTTAGAGGGTACGAAGCTTTATCGTGAACATTCTCTGCCTACGGATGAAGACCCTGTTCTTATCGGGATTGTTTCAAATTCTCTTCACAAGGCCAATACAGTGGAATTTATAAGATACCTTTTCAATGAAAAGTAAGAACGGTAATATAATAAATATGAAGGGCGTGTTGCAATATTATATATTAGGTATACAGGTATAACCATAATGCACCGTTAAAAGTACGTATACTGTGATTTGTAAGGTAAAAAAAGGACATTTATGTCCGATTTAGACTTACAAATCATAGTGGACGTACTTTTACCGGTGTGTGAGGTTCATACCTGTGTGTCTAATATAATTTTGCAACACGCCCTTATCTGCGGGTAATAATCCCTTTATTTCTTCACGATATATCCCTGGGCTTTCAGCACTTCTGCAATCAATACTGCTCCGCCTGCTGCACCTCGAACGGTATTGTGTGATAAGCCGACAAATTTGTAGTCGTATACCTTATCTTCACGAAGTCTCCCTACCGTCACTCCCATGCCGTTCTCGTAGTCTCTGTCAAGCTTTGCCTGAGGACGGTTCTCTTCTTCAAAATATTTTATAAACTGCTTGGGGGCACTGGGAAGCTCCAGTTCCTGAGGCAGTCCCTTAAATTCGTTCCAGGCTTCAATAATCTCTTCCCTGGAAGGCTTCTTTTCAAAGCTTACAAATACCGCTGCCGTATGTCCGTCCGTTACCGGTACACGGATACACTGGGTTGTGATTACCGGTCCGTCCGCCTTTACTATCTGTCCGTCCTCTACCTTCCCCCATATTCTTAAAGGCTCCTGTTCGCTCTTTTCCTCTTCCCCTCCGATATAAGGGATTACATTGTCCACCATCTCCGGCCAATCTGCAAAGTTCTTCCCTGCACCTGAAATCGCCTGATAGGTGGTGGCCACAACTACCTTCGGCTTATACTCCCGAAGGGCGTGCAATGCCGGAGCATAGCTTTGAATGGAGCAGTTCGGCTTTACGACAATAAATCCTTTGTCTGTTCCAAGACGCTTTTTCTGCGCCTCGATAACCTCCAGATGCTCCGGATTCATCTCCGGTACTACCATCGGAACATCCGGCGTCCATCGGTGGGCACTGTTATTGGAAACCACCGGTGTGCCTGTCTTTGCATATGCTTCTTCAATTGCTTTTATTTCATCCTTCGTCATATCCACAGCACTGAATACAAAATCAACACTGCCGGATACCTCGGAAATGTCATTGACATCCTTTACGATTAAGCTTTTTACCTTATCAGGCATAGGCGTACTCATCTTCCATCTCCCGCCGACTGCCTCTTCATATGTCTTACCCGCACTTCTGGGGCTTGCTGCCACAGATACCACCTCAAACCACGGGTGGTTTTCAAGCAGGGCTATAAACCTCTGTCCAACCATTCCGGTACCCCCCAGGATACCCACTCTCAATTTTTCCATTCTTACCTCCATTCCTGCCCATACAACAAAGCTATGTTCTTGTACGGCATACATCTGTCTTTCTAGTAAGTATACTATACTCTAAATCTACAAAAAATCAATTCTTTTTATATAAAAACTTTCAACTTTGTTAATTCTGTCAAAAAACTTTCTATCTGATTATAATGTTTGGTTATTTTAACATATTGTGCTGTCTCGTTCATCTTTAGTTAAACAGTGCTGATTATTTTGTCACTCCGCAAGACGGAGGATGGAGGCGTAGCGGTGCCTACGCTGACTGACAACAACGCAGCGGATGGCAAAACAGGCAGTGCTGTTTGGCTAATTATGAGTAAGGCAGCACAATCTCCTATATTCGTCCAGCAGGGCTTGCAAATCCCCTCTATTCTCTATCTCGTTAATTCTATTCCTGAATTTGGCTGAGCCGGGAAGTCCTGAGGTATACCATGCCACATGCTTTCGCATTTCTCTCATTCCTATATATTCCCCTTTGTATTCGATGGCTAATTTGGCATGCTTAAGTATCATATCCATTACTTCTGAAAATTCCGGCCTGGGTATCATAATCCCCTTATCAAGATACGCCTTAATCTGCTCAAATATCCAGGGATTGCCCCTTGCCCCTCTGGCAATCATAATCCCATCACAGCCGGTTACAGATATCATATTCCGGGCATCCTGAGGTGTTACCACATCCCCGCTTCCTATTACGGGAATCGATACTGCCTCCTTCACCTGGCGGATAATATCCCAGTCCGCCTTACCGCTATAATACTGGTCTCTGGTTCTTCATGAACCGCCACTGCTGCGGCTCCATTTTGTTCTGCAATCCCGGCAATCTCTACGGCGTTTATGCTGTCTTTTGTAAATCCCTTTCGGATTTTGACCGTCACAGGCTTCTTTATCGC
>JAEZXP010000238.1 GCA_023419655.1 Bacillota bacterium
ATAAATTATTTCGTAGGGAGTTAGATAGGGATGGGATTAAAGGAATATCTTTTATCAGAGGCAGAACATCTGAAAGTACACGGAAGGACTACGGGCTGCCTGTCACCGCTTACATTATTCTGGACCGGCAGTGGCATTGAGCTGAATGCAAAGGCGTCCGAGCTTTGGTTGGAGCTGGAGGCGGATTATGAAGCCCATGAACCGTGGATAGCGGTTATCATAAATGGTGCCGTAGTAAGCAGGCAGATGGTAACGGTGGGAAGAAAGTGGCTCTGTATATTCAGGGGAATGAATCATGAGGCTGTGAAAAATATTCGTATTATTAAAGAGACCCAGGCTTTGAATGAGGACCCCAAAAGCCGGCTGCAGATTCATGGTATCCGATGCGACGGAGATTTTCTTCCTGTAGAGGAAAAGCCCTGCAAAATAGAGTTTATCGGCGACAGTATTACCTCCGGAGAAGGCTCATTGGGCTCAAAGGAGGAAGATGACTGGATAATGATGTGGTTTTCCGCAGTGAATGGTTATGCCCATAAGACAGCGGAAAGAATCAATGCAGACTACCGTATTCTTTCCCAAAGCGGCTGGGGTGTCTACACCAGCTACGACAATAATCCGAATAAAAATATTCCTTCCTGTTATGAAAAGGTCTGCGGCACGCTTAACGGCGGGATGAACCAAGAGCTGGGGGCATTTCAGGCTCATGATTTTGAAGCCTGGCAGCCGGATGTCGTGGTAATCAACCTTGGAACAAATGATGAAGGCGCATTTCATAATCCCATGTGGGTGGATGAGCTTACAGGCAAAACCTATAAGCAAAGAAAAAATGAAGACGGGTCGTTCAATGAAGAGGATTTGAAGGCATTTGAAACGGCTGTTACAGAATTCCTGATAAAGCTTCGCAAATACAATCATAAGGCGTATTTTATATGGGCGTATGGAATGCTGGGAGACGGAATACTTCCTGCCATCAGACGGGGAGTGGAAGCCTACCAATTAAAATCAGGGGATGAGAAGGTATCGGTACTGGTACTTCCCTGTGCAACAGAAGAAACATTCGGGGCAAGATATCATCCTGGAATCATATCGCATGAGCAGGCAGCTAAGACGCTGGGAGATTTTATTGAAAATATTCTTGATTGACAATAAGAATCAATATTCATACAGAAACGGAGAAGAATATGGGAAAAACAGTTGTCATCGGTGTGTCAGGCGGCTCTGCGTCCGGCAAAACCACGGTTGCGAATCGTATTAAAAATGCTTTTTTAGATAGTGTGGAGCTTTTAAGCCAGGATTTTTATTATCTTCCCTATGATTATCTGCCATTTGAGGAAAGAGTTAAACTAAATTACGACCACCCCAATGCCTTTGATACGGAGCGGTTAATCCATGACATCAGAATGCTCAAGGAAGGGAAGGCCATAGACAGACCGGTGTATTCGTACACAGAATATACAAGGCTGTCCGAAACCGTGCGGGTGGAGCCTTCCAAAGTAATTATTGTTGAGGGCTTTATGATATTCGAGAATGCATTGCTCAGGGAGCTGATGGATATTAAGATTTTTGTTGATACCGATGCGGACGAGAGACTAATCAGGCGGATAAAGCGGGATGTCAGGGAGAGGGGAAGAACCCTGGAATCGGTAATTAATCAGTATATTGAGACAGTTAAGCCCATGCACGACCAATTTGTTGAGCCATATAAGAAATATGCGGACATTATCATTCCCAGAGGCGGAAAGAATGATGTGGCGACAGATATGCTTATTCACAGAATTAAAGCTATACTTGATGAAGTGTAGAACAAGTATTACCCGGTCTGACATGATTTTGTATGACCTTGACATATAATGAAGTAAGGATATGTTTGAGGAAAAAAATCGATGTCAGACCGGGAATTTTATACCTTTAGTGAATACATGCGCAAAGACCAGGAATTGCTGTCACCCTCTGCAGAGGATTATATGGAGATGATATACAGGCTTTCAGAAAAGCCGGGCTTTACGAGAGTAAATGACCTTGCCGCTGCGCTTAATGTACAACCCCCTTCTGTAACCAAGATGATTCAAAAGCTTTCGGAGATAAACCTGATTCAATACGAAAAATATGGTGTCATTGTTCTTGAGAAAGCGGGCAAAGACATAGGAAAGGCTCTGCTTTACAGGCACAACATGATAGAGGAGTTTTTAAAGCTCCTCAATATTACCGAGGGTCTGTTGTCCGAAACCGAAAAGATGGAGCATACCGTAAATGATGAAATCCTATCGGGTATCAGGGATTTGGTAGGGTTTTTCAGGGACAATCCGGAGATTCTTGATAAGTGGAACCACTATCGCATCCAATAATGATTATCCCCATCCGAACAATCTGAATATCAATGTGGTAAAAGCACATATTACAATTGCAATTCCAGTGGGTATAATAGCCGCAAGAGCCGTCCATTTAATGCTGCCGGTCTCTTTTTTTATGGTTATAAGGGTAGTGGCACAGGGCCAGTGCAGCAAGCTGAACAACATGGTGTTTAAAGCGGTAAGATAGGTCCAGCCATTATCAAGGAGAATGCTTCGAAGGGAATCAATGCTGCTAAACTCTATCATGGAACCGGTGGACAGATAGGACATCAAAAGGATGGGAAGAACGATTTCATTTGCCGGAAGCCCCAGTATGAATGCCATAAGGATATATCCATCCAATCCGATAAGCCTTGCAGCAGGATTAAAGAAGCCGGCGGCATGACCTAATAAGCTAAGTTCTCCGATATAAATATTCCCGAATATCCAGGTGATAACCCCTGCGGGAGCCGCAATCAGGACAGCCCTCCAGAGAACGAACATCGTCCTGTCTATAATGGAGGTATACAGGACTCTGCCTATTCGAGGAACTCTGTAAGGAGGCAGCTCCAGAGTAAAGGTAGAGGGAATACCTTTAAGAATGGTTTTTGACAGAAGATAGGAAACCAATAATGTTATACTTATACCGATTACGACCAGGACGGTAACGGAAAGAACCGGCAAAATACCGTAGCCAAAACCTCTTGACACCAGAAAAACGGAGGATATGGCGATTAAAGTAGGAAATCTTCCGTTACAGGGGACAAAATTATTCGTCAAAATTGCAATCAGTCTTTCCCGTGGGGATTCGATAATCCGGCAGGCGATGATACCCGCAGCATTGCAGCCAAAGCCCATGCACATGGTTAAGCATTGCTTTCCATGGGCACAAGCCTTCTTAAATAAATGGTCCATATTGAAAGCGACCCTTGGAAGATAGCCCAAATCCTCAAGAATCGTAAACAGGGGAAAGAAGATTGCCATGGGCGGCAGCATTACCGATACCACCCATGCCAAAGTCCGGTAAAGCCCCAATATCAATATACCGTGGAGCAGGGCGGGTGCATGAAGATAATCAAACAGCATGGTCAGCTTATCTTCAATCATAAAGAAAAAGTTTGAAAGCAGGGCAGAGGGATAGTTGGCTCCGGATATGGTAATCCAGAATACCACGGCCAGCGTTAACAGCATTAATGGAATACCGAATCTTTTTGAAGTTATATAGTTGTCGATGATTCTGTCCCGATTTAATTTTTTTTGATTCGTTTTAACATGGCTTGCAGTAACGTCTTCTACCTTTTTATAGATTTCTGAGGTAATCGAATCCCGTATGTCTTGTTTTTCAATCGGAATATCTGATTCTGCCAGGATGCGATGGATAGCATCAAGCTCCTCATCCGGTATAAAGTCGCGGAAGGTATTAAGCAGCTTATTATCACCGTCAATCATTCTGAGAGCAAGCCATCTGGGATGGATATCACCTGCATATTTCTCCAGGACAGGACATAACCTGCCCAGCAGCTTTTCATAGTCCTCTGCATAATGAACAACCATAGGACCTGGATGAATCATACCGGTTGATACCCGGTATAAGACATCCTTTAAATCATCAATGCCGATATCACTTCTTGCGGCACATAATACAACCGGGATTCCAAGTGTCTTTTCAAGCCCCTTCGCATCAATTTCAATTTTTTTCTTTTTTGCTTCATCGATAAGATTGATACATAATATCACATTATCGGTCAGCTCCATCACCTGGTAAACAAGATTCAGATTTCGTTCAAGACAGGTGGCATCTGCCACGACGATAACGGCATCGGCATTGCCAAAGCATATGAAATCCCTTGCAACCTCCTCTTCAACCGAAGAGGAGAACAAGGAGTAAGTTCCCGGAAGGTCGACAAGGATGAATTCCTTATCCTTGTGACGAAACTCTCCGCGGGCATTTACAACAGTCTTGCCGGGCCAGTTTCCGGTATGCTGATGCAGACCCGTAAGAGAATTAAACACCGTGCTTTTGCCTGTATTGGGATTGCCGGCTAAGGCAATAACGTATTGGTTCTCATTTTTATTGATATGAAATATATCGGTTAATGCGGAATTTTTAGTGGACTGAAAAGTTAACCCCATAATAATCCTCCATGCTGATAATAAAAGTGAACGATAAATTAATATTGCTTATGGCAGTATTACAACCAATGAAGCCTCTTCATTTCTAAGAGCAATCATTGCTCCCCGTATATTAAACACGGTGGGGTCACCGGACGGACCCCGCCTTATAACCTCTACCCGGGCTCCTTTCGTTAAGCCAAGAGCCAGCATTCTTTCTCTCAAGATGCCTGTTGAAGACAGGTCCTTCACTGTAACAACACTTCCTACCGAAGCGTTATGAAGCTTTAGCATGATATAACCTCCAAAATGTCATTTTATTGCCGCGAATAAAAAGTTAACTGGGGATAAAAGATTTAGCGCGGGCTAATAATATAATATGATAAATCGCATAGGAGGTTCATAAAAAACATGCCATATAGCTTTTACCGTATATTATTTTACGGCTTCAGCATATATGGCATGTTGTGTGTGAGGATAGTAATAATCAGAAGTATTGTTAATTAAGGATTTCCTGCATTATCTTTTCATAGATAGTATCTATCCTGGAAAAATCCATCGCCTTGATATAGAAGGCTTCCAGGTCATCATGAAGCAGCTTTGCCTTTTGAACATGTTTACCGGCAATATCAATCAGCTCTTTGGCCATATCGAGATGCAAAGACATCTGCTCCTGTTCAAACTTGGGAATAGGATGCATTAAATCTTCGACGATGTGCTGCTTGTCACCTCTCAGTGAATGAAAGGGATTTGCCGTAGTTACAGCGATACCTTCTGAGGGAACTTCCGATGGAAGGATGATATGGTCGATTTTATCCGGTGTACGTATGGAGCAGTAGCAGATTATCCGTTCAATTCCCAAAGCGGCGGCAGCCCTGTTAAGCTCCGACAACAGAAGGTTCGAGGCGGCACCCCACATATCCGGAAGTACATAGATATCCCCGGCAAGCGCCTCCATTGTCTCGCCAAAGAATACGGTTTCACCGACGGATACGGCACTAAGAAGTCTCTTTTTTTCCTTACCGGCTTTACCTGGGTTCAGCTTCTTTAATAATTTTGATGTAAAGGCATAGATTGTATCATGGTTAACATAGGACGTGGCCAGCTGCATATTATTATCCAGTAAAGCGGCGGCAGCACGGATACAGCCGGAAGCCATCCGGTGACAGGTGGAAATCGTATCGCTTAAAGGGATAATGTCGCCTTTGTTTTCTAAAAGAATGGTATCATCCCAGCAATCGGCCATATTAATGATGACATCATAGGCTCCGGGATATTCGGGGTCCATTGTATGGGGTGCCGTACCATCCATCATGGCTATTTTGGCATCATAATCAATAAATGCATCAAGGGAACCGGGGTCACTGGCACAGTGAAAATACTCAATCGAATGCTTCTTTTCCTCCAAAGCGGCCGCTATTTTTTTCATCAGGGAGCTTTTGCCGCTTCCCGGACCGCCTTTAATGATGTAGAGTCTTTTGCCGTTCACCGGCTCTCTAAGTTCATCAAACAGGGGAATAAATCCTCTTTTTGTATTACTTCCCAAAAGAAAGCGTATGTTTTGTTTGTCAGACATGAATTCACCTCACGAATCGATTGCTTTATAATAAATATGTTGCTTTATTATATTCTGTGATTCTTCCGGCTATATTATTACATCGGATATTTAAAAATACTTGGTTGAGTGAAAACTTAAATTCCAGCGTAAAGTTAAATTCCAGTGTGAAGACTAAATTCCATTTTATCGAGGTTTGAGCTATATAATTTATGACGAAAACATAGTATAATGGCCTTACAG
>JAEZXP010000002.1 GCA_023419655.1 Bacillota bacterium
TCATGATGGTGAGGAAAAGCTCATAAAAGATGTACGGGTGGGTGATGTATGGGTGCTGGCAGGCCAGTCGAACATGCAGATTCCTGTGGGCAGAACACTTGATTTATTCGAGGAGGAGGTAAAGGGAGCGGATTGTCCGGATATCAGGCAGTTTACAGTGCCCATGGTTTATGATTTTCATGGACCGGTACAGGAGCTTTCGGAAGGAAACTGGGTACCGGTTACTCCCGATTCAATATACAGCTTTAGTGCGATTGGCTATTTCTTTTCAAAGAAGATATATGATAAGTATAAGGTTCCTATCGGATTGTTATTTACTGCGATAGGCGGAACACCGGCAGAGGCATGGATGAGTGAAGGGTCATTGATGAGATTCGACAGATTCCATGAGCTTATGAATATGTGCAGGGACGACGCCTACGTTCAAGGTACGATAAAAAAAGAAGAAGAATGCAATAACAGCTGGTATAATGAGCTGTTTGGAACGGATGAAGGTCTAAGTGATGAGCGTTTACCCTGGTACAGTGAGGATTATAATGATAAGGACTGGAAAGATATACGGCTTCCGGCAAGCTTCAGGGGTACGGAGCTGGAACCGGTAAGGGGTTCGGTATGGCTTAGGAAGGAGATTGATGTTCCGGAGCATATGGCAGGCAAGGAAGGAAAATTAGTTCTTGGAACCGTTATCGATGCGGATTACACCTACATCAACGGTGTTCAGATAGGCACGACCGGATATCTGTATCCTCCGCGGAGATATACTATACCGGAGGGTGTTCTGAAAGCAGGAAAGAATGTTATTACGGTTCGTCTTATCATGACGCAAAATATAGGCGGATTTGTGGAGGATATGCCGTATTTTATTAAGGTGGATAAGGAACAGATTCCTGTGCACGGAGTATGGAAGTACAAGGTAGGAACGGTCACAAAGCCTCAGAATCCCACCACCTTCTTCCAATATAAGCCGTCTGGTGTTTATAACGGAATGATTTATCCCTTGCGAAATTATGGCATGAAGGGTGTGCTGTGGTATCAGGGTGAATCCAACACCGGCAACCCCTATGATTACAGAGAATTGTTTGAGACGGTTATAAATGACTGGCGTAAGCTTTGGAACCAGGGAGATTTTCCGTTCTACTATGTTCAGCTTGCCAACTACTGCCCATGGAGGCTGGAGCCGGAGGTAAGCGGATGGGCAGAGGTCAGAGAAGCACAAAGACAGGTTATGAAGCTGCCAAATACAGGAATGGCAGTGACGATAGATGTGGGGATGTACAATGACCTTCATCCATGGGATAAGAAGAGTGTGGGAGAAAGACTTGCCCTATGGGCGCTTAATGCGGTTCATGGAGAAGAGAACGTGTGCAGCGGGCCCATCTATAGCGATATGAAGATAGAGGACAATAAGATACGGCTTTACTTTGAACATACCGGAAGCGGGCTGACCGTAAAGGGCGATAAACTGGAGACCTTTGAAATCTGCGGTAATGACGCAAGATTCTATCCCGCAGAGGCTGTAATAGAGGGTGATTGTGTCCTTGTTTCGTGTAAAAAGGTATCAAAGCCTGAAATCGTCCGCTATGCATGGGCGGATAACCCTGAGCAGGCAAATCTTTATAATAAGGAAGGACTGCCGGCATCTCCGTTTACTACTAAATTATGAGACTACAATATAAGACAACCTAAGGAGGAACAAACACATGGTAAGACATATCGTGGCATGGAATTTTAGAGAAGAGTTTTCAGATGAAGAGAATAAGGGATATGCAATGGAGATTAAGAGAGAGCTGGAGAATCTCAAGAATCTTATTGAGGGAATCGTATCCATCGAGGTTTTAACCGAATCAATGTTTTCTTCGGATGCGGATATTATGCTGGATTCAGTTTTTGTTGATGAGGAGGCCTATAAGAATTACCAGTCTCATCCGGAGCATGTAAGGGTAGGAACTACGGTGGTTCGTCCGGCAACCTGCAACAGAAAGTGCTTTGATTATTATATTTAATACCATACAGTATAATCCTGTAGACAGATGTGAACAAATAAATTAAAATAAATGTCATGAATTTATGAGTAGATTCGCATATGCAGGAATGGAGGAAAAAATGGCAGAATCAATGAAAGGCTGGCACAGAAGCCATCGCTGTACCGAATTATCCAACCGCAATATAGGAGAAACGGTTACGGTAATGGGATGGGTGCAAAAAAGCAGAAATAAGGGCGGAATTATATTTGTTGATTTAAGGGACCGTTCCGGTCTTTTGCAGATTATTTTTGAAGAGAGTGATGTGGGCAGTGAAGGCTTTGCGAAAGCGGAGCGGCTCAGAAGTGAATATGTAATCGCCGTCGTCGGCAAGGTAGAAGCCAGGTCCGGTGCGGTGAATGAAACGCTGGCCACAGGAGATATTGAGATAAGGGCAAGCCAGGTGAGGATACTCTCCGAAGCAGATACCCCTCCTTTCCCCATTGAGGAAGAGAGCAAGACGAAGGAAGAATTAAGGCTAAAATACAGATATCTGGACCTTAGAAGGCCTGACCTTCAAAGAAATCTGATACTCAGAAGCAAAGCGGCGGTTGTTACCCGCCAGTTCCTGTCAGAGGAGGGCTTTCTGGAGATTGAGACGCCGATGCTGACAAAAAGCACACCGGAAGGTGCCAGAGATTATCTTGTTCCGAGCCGGGTACATCAGGGGGATTTTTATGCGTTGCCCCAGTCACCGCAGCTATTCAAGCAGCTGCTTATGTGTTCCGGATATGACCGGTATTTTCAGCTGGCAAGATGCTTTAGAGATGAAGATTTAAGGGCGGACCGTCAGCCTGAATTCACCCAGATTGATATGGAATTATCCTTTGTGGATGTAGATGACGTGCTTGATATCAATGAAAGACTGCTGAAAAAGATGTTCAAGGAATGCATCGATGTCGATGTTGCGCTTCCGATACAGAGAATGACCTATGCAGAAGCCATGGACCGGTTTGGCTCCGATAAGCCGGATATCCGGTTCGGAATAGAGCTTAAGAATGTGTCCGGTATCGTGAAGGATTGCGGTTTTAGTGTATTCACCTCTGCCCTTGAAAAGGGCGGCTCGGTTCGTGGTATCAATGCAGAGGGGCAGGCAGATATGCCAAGAAAGAAGATTGATGCTCTGGTAGACTATGCCAAGGATTTCGGAGCCAAGGGCCTTGCCTATCTTGCAGTGAATCAGGATGGTACCTATAAGTCTTCATTTACTAAATTTATGACAGAGGATGAAATAACGGCCCTGGTTAAGGCCATGGACGGAAAGGCGGGAGACCTTTTATTATTTGCCGCTGACGAGGATGAAGTCGTATTTGCCGTCCTTGGTAATCTAAGGCTTGAGCTTGCCAGAAATCTTGGGCTGTTACGTAAGGATGAATACAAATTCCTCTGGGTTACAGAATTTCCTCTTCTTGAGTACTCCGAAGAGGATAAAAGATATGTTGCAAAGCATCATCCGTTTACAATGCCCATGGATGAGGACCTTCACCTGTTGGATACCGAGCCTGGAAAGGTAAGGGCAAAGGCTTATGATATTGTACTGAACGGAACAGAGATTGGCGGAGGCTCCGTAAGAATATATCAAAGCGATGTTCAGGAAAAGATGTTTGAGGTTTTGGGAATCACAAAGGAAGCGGCCTATGAAAGATTCGGATTCCTTTTGAATGCATTCAAGTATGGTGTGCCGCCTCATGCAGGTCTGGCATATGGCCTTGACCGCCTGATTATGCTGATGGCAAAAGAGGACAGCATTCGTGATGTAATTGCCTTTCCCAAGGTAAAGGATGCTTCATGCCTGATGACGGAGGCGCCGAACTTCGTGGATGACAAGCAGCTGAAAGAGCTGGGTATTGCAATTCATATTGCGGATAAGGAATAGTCCTTCCCGGGGAGACGCTATGAAAGAGATATTATTCATCCTTGCTGCAGGGTATCTGCTGATAATGAATCTGGCGGGCCTTGTAACAATGGGTATAGACAAGAAAAGAGCGGTAGACAGAGGGTGGCGCATTCCTGAGCGCACCCTCATTTTGATTGCCTTTGCCGGAGGAGCTTTCGGAATCTTTTTCGGAATGCATATCTTCCGGCATAAGACAAAACATATGAAATTCATCGTACTGATTCCCTTGGCTTTGATGGTAAATGTTTTATTATGTATAAAAATCTCCACTTTTTTGTTAAAGTATTGACATAATTTTCGGTAAATGATATCATTGCTTTAAAACGAGGACGCTTTAAAGCGTTAAATCGAAAAAAGAATAAAAGTAAAGTGAGGACAAAAAAGTGGTAATTAAATTAGTGTTTTTAATATGCTTCTTTGCAGTGATGATTGCTGTAGGATTTATGGCAAGGAAGCATGCTACCAATGTGGGAGATTTCGTATTGGGAGGCAGGTCAGTAGGACCGTGGCTGACGGCCTTTGCATATGGAACCTCTTATTTTTCTGCGGTGGTATTTGTCGGATATGCCGGACAATTTGGATGGAAATACGGTGTATCAGCAACCTGGATTGGTATAGGCAATGCGTTTATCGGCAGTCTTCTGGCATGGGTTGTACTGGGAAGGCGCACCAGGATTATGACGAATCATCTGAAATCGTCTACGATGCCCGACTTTTTCGGCAGCAGGTATGACAGTAAGGCAATAAAGATTGTGGCATCCGCCATATCCTTTGTGTTTTTAGTTCCGTATACAGCTTCTGTCTATAACGGACTATCAAGATTGTTCGGAATGGCGTTTGATATTCCTTATTCCGTATGTGTTCTGGCGATGGCAGCCCTTACGGGAGTCTATGTCATCATGGGCGGCTATATGGCGACGGCTATCAATGATTTTATACAGGGAATCATTATGCTGGGAGGTATTATCGCTGTTATTGCCGCGGTGCTAAGTAATCAGGGAGGATTTTCATCCGCTATCGGCAAGCTTTCAGAGATTGCCAGTGATAATCCGATAAATCAGGGTCAAACAGGCGTGTTCACCTCTTTATTCGGGCCTGACCCGGTCAATTTGCTGGGTGTGGTAATCTTAACCTCCTTGGGAACCTGGGGACTTCCTCAGATGGTACATAAGTTTTATACCATAAAGAATGAAAAATCGATTAAAGCAGGAGCCATTATATCCACTATCTTTGCGGTAGTTATAGCAGGGGGAAGTTATTTTCTCGGCGGCTTCGGAAGATTATTCGATAACAGCTCAATATATAATGCGCAGGGCGGTGTAATGTATGATGCCATTGTTCCGCACATGCTGTCCTCCTTATCCGATGTATTGATAGGTGTTGTTGTCGTACTGGTGCTGTCCGCATCGATGTCAACCTTATCAAGCCTGGTACTGACCTCCAGCTCCACCCTTACCCTGGACTTTATCAAGGATACCTTATATAAGGACATGAGTGAGAAAAAGCAGCTTAGAATCATGCGAATATTTATCGTATTCTTTATCGTGGTATCGGTTGTACTGGCCTTAAATCCGCCGGTATTTATAGCACAGCTGATGGGAATATCCTGGGGAGCTTTGGCGGGAGCATTTTTAGCGCCGTTCTTATATGGGCTGTACTGGAAAAAGGTTACCAAAGCGGCTGTATGGGCCAGCTTTATAGCGGGAGTAGGGATTACAACCTCCAATATGTTCTTCGGCTATATGGATTCTCCTATCAATGCAGGGGCGCTGGCGATGGTTGCGAGCCTGGTGATTGTACCGGTTGTCAGCCTGCTTACCCCGAAGATGAAGAAGGACAAGGTTGATACCGTATTTGCGTGCTACAAAGAGGTGCACAAATAATCCATACATGAATAGCCGTGTAAAGATTTGATAATAGACAATGATATATTAAGGGGGATAATGAGATGATATGGGCGAAGGAAGAAACCCTTACAAGACAGGAATTAAATGAACTTCAATTTACAAGACTTAAAGCCACATTAAAGCGGATATATGATAAGGTTCCCGCATACCGTGAAAAGATGATTAACAAAAAAATCAGCTGTGAGGATATTAATTCACTGAAGGATTTGAGCAAGCTTCCTTTCACAATAAAGCAGGATTTAAGAGATAATTATCCCTTTGGATTGTTTACCGTACCTAAAAAGGAACTGGTTCGTATCCATGCCTCATCCGGGACCACAGGAAAGCCTACGGTAGTGGGCTACACCAGGAATGACCTTGCTATGTGGACGGAATGTGTAGCAAGAATTGCCTGCATGGGCGGTGCCAGTGAAGAGGATATTGTTCAAATCAGCTTCGGCTATGGTATGTTTACCGGAGCCTTGGGACTTCACTACGGACTGGAGAAGATAGGAGCGGCCATTGCACCTGTATCTTCGGGAAATACCCAGAAGCAGATTATGTATATGAAGGACTTTCATACAACCCTTCTGGTAGCAACCCCCTCCTATGCCCTGCATATAGG
>JAEZXP010000066.1 GCA_023419655.1 Bacillota bacterium
AAGAAAAGCAGCAAGCCTTAGTATCCGAAATCACATAATACAAGCCCATGTCGATGCAGACATGGGCTTTTCATTTTATCTTATAATTTGGAACTAGTTTATGAATTGAAACTCTTCATACGTGCGAAAACCATATCATAACCATCATTTCCATAATTGAGAGAGCGGTTTACCCGGCTAATAGTGGCGGTAGAAGCGCCGGTCTTCTCTGCAATTTCAAGATAGGTCTTTTGTTTTCGAAGCATTCGGGCTACCTCGAATCTTTGAGATAAAGATAGCAGTTCATTAATTGTACAGATATCTTCAAAAAAAGTGTAGCATTCTTCAGAATCCTTTAAGCTGAGGATTGCCTCAAATAAATGATCAACAGCCGGTATTCTGATGTTCTTACTCATCGTCAGGACTCCTTCCTTTCATCCATTCGTGATTTTTCACACAATATAATTTTAACATTATAAAGCGTTAAAGTAAAGAGTTTTATTATGAATTTGGTTAAATCGGTAAATCATGTATCTGTAATTGGTTTTGAAAATCAGAATATGTGTTAATAATAAAGAATAAGCTATGAAAATAAAAATATTACGAGTAAAATGAAACCATAAATCGAAATGATGCGTCCTATATATTGGAGTTTGTTATATTGACAATCCTTTGTTTTAAGATTAATATATACTAATGATAAAAATAATATATGGAAATAATATGTAGACGGTAATAGGTGGAGGCATAATGAGAAGAAAGAGACGAAAAAAACGCATAGCACAAATGACGATTATGTTTTTTAGCATGCTGACAATGGCAATTGTTGTGTTGTTAGCTTATATGGACAGGAAGCCGATGGTGGCTCAGGCTGTTACTGTGGAGGCCGGTACACCTTCTGTTGATGTTGATAAATTCATGCTTGCGGAAGATAAAACAGGCAGCTTTGTCACGGATATGGCAAGCCTTAATATGGATGTTCCGGGAGAATATGAAATACAGATAAGAATAAACAAAAAAATCTATTCATCATTACTGGAGGTTATTGATACGACAGCACCTACGGCTGAACCGGTAGAAGTTATTGCATTAAAGGATGAGCAGGTAGAAGCTTCCCAATTTGTAACGAATGTGATGGATGTAACGGATGTAAAGATATCTTTTGTACAGGAGCCGGATTTATCCACTTCGGGAGAGAAGGAAGTTAAGATAGCGCTGGAGGATACCAGCCATAATATTAAGATTATCGAATCAAAGCTTACTGTACTGAATGTAAAGGGTTCTATTCAGGTAGAGGCAGGAACGGTGATTGATTTAAAGCCGGAGGATTTTGTGGATAACAGCAATATCAAAGTCCGTATTCTTTCAGACCTGTCCGTACTGGATATTAGTTCACCGAGGGTTCATTCCATTGAGATTGAGGTGGACGGAAGAATTCTTAATTCGAATATAGAAGTAGTGGACACCACGCCCCCGGTCGTCATAGCGAAGAATGTGAAGGCCTGGAAGGGTGATACCGTGATGGCCTCGGATTTTGTGGATAGAATAAGCGATATATCGAGTGTAAACCTGTCATTTTCACAATCACCGGATTTTGAAAAGTCAGGAAGTCAGGAAGTTATTGTTATAGCGGAAGATGAATACGGCAACAGGACGCAGATAACCTCAACCCTGACAATTACAGCGGATACGGAGCCGCCTGTATTTTACGGCATAAAGGATAAGATTGTATACGAGGGAGATGCTGTTTCCTATAAAAAGGGTGTCAGCGTTAAGGATAACAGAGATACGGATGTCAGCTTCCAGGTAGATTCCAGTAAGGTGAACCTTGGAAAGGAAGGCACGTATACGGTCTATTATACAGCCAAGGACGCTGCCGGAAATAAAACCACGGAAAGTGCAACCATAACGGTACAGAAGCTGGTTGTATCCGATGAGCTGCTGAATGAAAAGGTAGACGGGATTCTGGCAAAGATAGTAAAGGACAGTATGACAAAAAGAGAAAAGGCATATGAGATATATAAGTGGGTTAAGAGCCATGTTGCATATACCGGTTCATCCGATAAGTCAGACTGGAAAAAGGAAGCGTACAGAGGAATAGTAAACGGTCTGGGTGATTGCTTTACGTACTATGCGGTATCTGAGGCATTTCTTACCCGGGCAGGAATTGATAATATGAGAGTAACCCGAGTTGGGGGAAGAACACAGCATTTCTGGAATCTCATCGATTGCGGAGACGGATGGTATCATTTTGATACCTGTCCGAATAAGGATAAAAAGGAGACCTTCATGCTTACGGATAAGGAAGTGGAAGCGTATACGAAGCAAAGAGGAAATAATTATTATAGCTTTGATAAATCCTTGTATCCTGCAACACCGGAAGAATAGACAGTATGAAAGGAAAAAGCATGGCGAAGGTATTGGGCGTTATCGGAGGCTTAGGCCCGGTTGCAACCGCATATTTTTATGAGTTGGTGAGTCGTATGACAGATGCCTCTTCGGATCAGGAGCATATTGAGGTCGATATCATCAGCAGGCCCTCTATACCCGACAGAACCGATTTTATACTGGGAAGAAGCACCGACAGTCCTCTTCCTTACATGATAGAAGCAGGTAAAGCTCTTGAGCGGCTGGGGGCAGATTGTATCGCAATCCCCTGTATAACAGCCCATTATTTTCATGAGGAGCTTTCGGATAATATTAAGCTGCCCATTATCCATATCATTTGTGAGACGGTGCAGTATCTGAGGAATCATGGCGTGAAGCAGGCAGGGATTATGGCTACAGAGGGAACGATTGAAAGCAATCTGTTCCAGGAGGAGCTGTTAAGATGGGGAATAAATCCGGTTATCCCGTCCAAACAATGTCAGGAGAAGGTTACAAGCCTGATATATAAGAACGTGAAGGCGGGACAGCCCGTGAACATGGAGCAATTTGCCGAGGTCACGGATGAGCTGGTAAGAAACGGAGCAGAAACAATTATATTAGGATGTACGGAGCTTTCTCTGATAAAGAGGGATGAGGATATAGGCTCCGGATTTATTGATGCCCTGGAGGTACTGGCTATGTGCAGTATCGTGAATTGCGGCGCAAAATTAAAGCAGGAATATGAGAATCTGATTACATAATCCTGTCAATAATGAAGATAAGGGATATATTTTGATATACAACAGGGAATAAGATTGAGTATAATGAGGATGTATCGGCACCAGAGATGCAGAATCAGGAAGGCGAACAAATTATGCAGAATAACGTATTGGAATATTTGGAGAATATAGTGGAAAAACTGCCTGATAAAATCGCTTATGCAGATGAAGTATCGGGAGCAGCCTTTCGGGAAGTTTTCGATTATTCGAGGGCAATTGGTACTTTTTTATATGGGCAAGGGCATTACAAGGAGCCTATTGTTGTATTTATGGGAAAGCGGCCCAGTGCCATTATTACCTTCTATGGGGTTATTTATTCGGGCTGTTTCTATGTTCCCATCGATGAGGAAATGCCAAGCCACAGGATAGAGCTGATTTTCGGAAGCTTAAATCCTAAGGCAGTCATATGCGATACGGATACAATAAAGGCCATCGAGGCATTTGACTATAAGGGGAAGGTATATCTGTATGATGATATTATAAGAACGGCCACTGAGGAACAGGTACTTAAAGATATCAGAAACAGGCAGATTGATACGGACCCCATCTATATTGTATTTACATCCGGTTCCACAGGAATACCGAAGGGAGTGGTAGCCTGTCACAGGTCCGTCATTGATTATATAGAGAATCTCTCAGAGGTGCTTAAAATCAAGGAGGATACCGTATTCGGCAATCAGACCCCCCTGTATGTGGATGCCTGTCTGAAGGAGCTTTATCCTACTTTAAAATATGGGGCAACCACCTATATCATACCGAAGAGCTTATTCATGTTTCCGCTTAAACTGGTGGAATTCTTAAATGAGAAAAAAATCAATACGGTATGCTGGGTTGTATCTGCCCTGACGATGATATCGGCCTTTGGAGCCCTTGAAAAGGCTGTGCCGCAGTATCTTCGGACCATCGCCTTTGGCAGTGAAGTATTTCCTATAAAGCAGTTCAAGCTATGGAGAAAGCATCTGCCGGATGCAAGATTCATCAATCTTTACGGACCGACGGAATGCACCGGCATGTCCTGCTATTATGAGGTCAACAGAGATTTTGAACTGGATGAGGCAATTCCCATCGGAAGACCTTTTAAGAATACGGATATCATTCTTCTGGATGAAGAGGACAAGCCTGTCCGGCATGGGGAGGAAGGAGAAATCTGCATTCGCGGAACCTCGTTGACCCTGGGATATTATAAGAATTTTGAAAAGACCAATGAGGCATTTGTTCAAAATCCGTTGAACGATTCCTATCCAGAGCTGATATACCGAACTGGGGATTTGGGCAAATACAATGAACAGGGTGAGCTGGTATTCGTATCGAGAAAAGATAATCAGATAAAGCATATGGGCCACCGTATTGAGCTTGGAGAAATTGAGGTGGTGGCAAATATGCACCCGGATATAAAATCAGCCTGCTGTATCTTTGATAATATCAAGAAGAAGATAATACTTTATTATGTTGGGGATATCACGAAAGCAGATGCAGCGGAGTTTTTGAAGCAGAAGCTTCCAAGATACATGGTGCCAAACAGGATAGACAAGCTGGATACCATGCCCCTGACACCGAATGGAAAAATCAATCGTGTGATGCTAAAGGAAAATTATTATGCTGCAGACGGCGGCGAAAAAAGATAGGTTGAATACTTTCAGCCGTAAATATAAGGAGGATAATATGGAACAGATACTTGAGATTTTAAGCGGATTACATCCGGAGGTGGACTTTGATACCTGTACAACCCTGATAGATGATAAGATTATCGATTCTTTTGACATAGTAACCCTAATATCGGATCTAAGTGAGGAATTTGATATTAATATCCCGGTAGAAGAGATTGTACCGGAGAATTTTAACTCCGCAAAGGCGATTCATGCCTTAATTGAAAGATTGCTGGAGGATGAATAACAGGGGGCTATATGCTTTTTACATCGTATGAGTTTATCTTATTTGCAGCGGCATTATTTGTATTGTATTACATTATACCAAAACGGTTTCAATGGTGGCTTCTACTACTGGCAAGCTATGTATTTTATAGCTTTGCAGGCTTGGGATATCTGGCATATATACTTGCCACAACCCTGTCAACCTATTTTGCAAGCCGCAGGATAACCCTGCTGCAGACGGCGGGAGCAGACTTTATAAAGGAAAAGAAGGCCGAGCTGTCCAGAGAAGAAAGAAAGGCTTATAAAGCACGAATCAAGAAAAAACAAAGGCTGTGGCTGATGCTTTGCATGGTTTTTAACTTTGGAATTCTTGCCGTGCTTAAATATGCCGACTTTACCATACTTAATATCAATTCGGTATTCGACCTTTTGAAGGTAGGAAAGAATATTCCTGTACTTGGATTTGTATTGCCCATCGGCATATCCTTTTATACCTTTCAAACCATGGGGTATATGATTGATGTCTACAGAGAAAAGTACCCCTTTGAAAACAATGTATTCAAGCTTGCTTTATTCATATCCTTCTTTCCGCAGCTAATCCAGGGACCAATCAGCCGTTTTGATGATTTGAAGGAAAGCTTATTTAGCGGGCATTCCTTTGATACAAAAGGGATATCCTTCGGTCTGCAAAGGATTCTATGGGGCTTCTTTAAGAAGCTGGTGGTTGCAGACAGGTTATTGGCAGCAGTCAATACAATTGTAAAGGGTCCGGAAGAATATCAGGGAGTATATGTACTTGTCGGAATGTTCTTCTATGCAATACAGCTTTACGCTGACTTTACCGGAGGTATCGACATTGCCATCGGCGTGGCAGAGATATTTGGAATCCGTCTGAGGGAGAACTTTGAAAGGCCGTATTTTTCAAAATCCATTACAGAATACTGGAGAAGATGGCATATCACGCTGGGAACCTGGTTTAAGGACTATATGTTCTTTCCGATATCGGTCAGTAAGCCGATGCTTAATCTTTCCAAAAAATGCAGAAAGCTGTTCGGCGATGCCATCGGAAAAAGAATTCCGGTCTATATAGCGACGATTATCGTATGGTTTACAACCGGTATATGGCACGGAGCGGCTTGGAACTTTATCGTATGGGGATTGTTAAACTGCCTTGTGATTCTTGTATCACAGGAATGTGCTCCCCTCTATAATAAGTTTCATACACGTTTTAATGTGCTTCATACCTTTTGGTACCGTCTGTTCCAGATAGGACGAACCTTCTGGCTTATGAGTTTTCTTCGTACCCTGGACTGCTATAGAAATGTAGGCACTACATTCAGGATGTACGGTACCGTATTTACAAAATGGAATTGGAATGAGCTGTTCAACGGCGGACTTCTAAGGCTTGGACTTACCGTATCCGATTATTTTGTATTGATACTGGCAGTACTGCTTATATTATATGTAAGCCTGGCTTCAAGGTCTGTGGGATATAGGGAATTACTTGCAGCAAGGCCCTTAACCGTAAGATACCTGGCGTATTTTATTCTGATTCTGTCGATTCTGATTTTTGGTGCATACGGCGTCGGATATGATTCAAGCCAGTTTATTTACAGCCAGTTCTAAGAGACAACAAACCTTGCAGAATGACAACATAATCAATACCTTTAAGCTAAAGAACAGGTACAAGATAGCAGTATATGGGACAGGGAACAGGGACTAGGCGATATGGCAAATCGTATTCTATATGTACGATGTACTACATGTGAATGAGTAAAGAAAGGCTGGAAACGGTCATGAAGAAGAAAATACTGATAAATATTGCAGCGGCATTGCTATTGCTCGCAGTAATTATCTTTTTGCAGGAATTATTTATGCCTAAATACATGTCAGAAATCCCGGAAGGGAATCTGGTAGAAGAATATTATAAAGAAGAAAAAAAGCATGATGTGATATTTGTCGGCGATTGTGAGGTGTTCTCCAATGTATCCCCGGTCACCTTATGGGAAAAATACGGAATCACCAGCTATATAAGAGGCAGTGCGCAGCAGCTTATATGGCAGTCCTATTATTTGCTGGAGGAAACCCTTCGATATGAAAAGCCCAAGACGGTAGTCTTTAATGTTCTTTCCATGAAATACAATGAGCCCCAGAAGGAAGCATACAACAGGCTTACTCTTGACGGGATGAAGCTTTCAAAGCATAAAATCAGGGCAATTAAGGCTTCCATGATGGAGAATGAGGATTTAATATCGTATATATTCCCTCTGCTAAGGTACCATTCGAGATGGAATGAGATTAATGGGGAAGACTTTAAATACCTGTTCGGTAAGGATAAGCAGTCCCATAATGGATATCTTATGAGAGTGGATATAAAGCCGGTTGGATATATTCCTCCGGGCAGGGTAATGGCAGATTATCGTTTCGGAGATAACAGCTATGATTACCTGGAGAAAATGGTTAAGCTCTGCAAGGAAAATGACATTGAGTTAATCTTAATAAAATCACCCAGTGTTTATCCGTATTGGTATCCCCAGTGGGACCAGCAGATGGTAGAATTTGCAGATAAGCATGCTATTACCTATATTAATTTTCTGGAAGTGGCGGAGGATGAGATAGGGATAGAATATGATAAAGATACTTTCGACGGCGGCTTGCACCTGAATCTGTCCGGGGCGGAGAAATTTACAGAGTATTTCGGAAAGATATTAAGCGAAGACTTCAAGCTCCCCGACCATAGGAATGAAGAGGAATATAAAAATATATGGCAGGATAAGGTGGATTTCTATTATGCTATGAAAGAGGACCAGGAGAGAGAGCTAAGAGAGTACGGTTATCTGAAAAGCTACGGAGCTGTGGCACAGACGATAGGCAGCCAAACAGAGGAATAGCGGCAGTAGTTTTGAAGAATAATTGACAAATCATACCGCCTGGACTAGAATGTTATAGGTAGGACAGGACTAACAGACGGTGGGAACTTAGATGTATTTATACGAGGCCATGTAATTATGAATTTAGAAGAGGAGTAAGATATGAAGAAGATATTTCTTTTTATATTGACAGCGATGTTGCTGACAGGATTAACAGGATGCGGTGCAAAAGAGGAACCTATAAATAACAATAAGAATGGGGTAAATCCCGGACAGGAAGCAAATCAGAAGGACGATACGGCAAAGGATACACCCAAAGAGCCGTCAGGATATGCATTTAAACACAATGATGTCAGTGTATATATGAATACAGATGTAGAGCCTGTAATCGAAGCGCTTGGAGAGCCCCTGCATTATTTTGAAGCTGAAAGCTGTGCGTTTAAGGGCTTGGACAAGACGTATACCTATGCGGGATTTGAGATAACCACCTATCCCTTGGACGAAAAGGATTATATATCTGCCATTAATCTGATGGATGATACAGTGGCTACACCGGAGAATGTCTATCTTGGCTCGACTGTGGATGAAATGATTGCTGCTTACGGAGAGGACTATACGGAATCTTCAGGTTCGTATACCTACGCCAAGGACGCATCCAAGATTCAATTCATTGTGATGAATGATGAAATCATAGCCATTACTTATCTTGCAGATGTAGAAGGATTAGAACAATAAATATCAAATAGGAGCTTCTGCTATTAATTTGGCAGAAGCTTTTTTAACGGCTTTTATTCTCCATATGCTTAAGAATATGCTTTTTTATAACCTCAAAGCTTTCCTTGCTGATAACATGCTCAATCTTGCAGGCATCATCCGTGGCAATCTTAGGGTCGATGCCTAAAAAAATCAGCCATCTGGAAAGCAAATCATGTCTTTCATATATCGTTTGAGCGATTTTATCGCCTTTGTCAGTTAAGGTAATATACGAATTACTATCCATTATAATATAACCGTTTTCACGAAGATTTTTCATAGCGGCACTGACACTGGGCTTGGTATAGCCAAGCTCGGCAGCGATGTCAATGGAGCGGACCGGGTCACTTTTCTTCGATAAAATTAAAATTGTCTCAAGATAATTTTCTGCTGATTCCTGAATCTTCAAATTATCATCTCCTTATTCGTATTCATTACTCCACACCCTATCATATATATACCATAAAAATTGATAAAAAGCAATTTCTGCGATAACTTTACAAATCATAAGGTTATCTTTATAATGAGGTAGAAGAATAAATCATACGTTAAAAGGATTGGGTATGGAAGTGCCTGCAGGTATACGAAGCCCTGTATTTGGATTAAAACAAGGTGTCTTGAAATAATGTATGACTTAATTGAAAAGTCAGATATTCTTGTACGGAATCTGCCGGAGCAGGGTATTTTAAGCAAGAAAAAGAGAGTTCGCCTATGAATTCCGACTCAAAAAAGATGCTCGTATGGGATATAAGCTGTCAAGTTACAAAAGGTTATATTATTATAGAAGTAAGTTGGCACAATGGTGAAAAGATTTAGAAAAGTTCTATACAGAAGGGAGAAAAGCGGTTTATATGGCAAAAATCCATATTATATAACCGTGGATTATATATGAAAAAAGGACAGATTTATGAAGGCAGAGTACTGCGTGTGGATTTTCCCAACAAGGGAATCGCCGATATCGATGGAGGTAATGTTACTGTAAAGAATACCATTCCGGGCCAAAGGATTCGCTTTGTGATAAACAAAAAAAGAGGTACAAAGGCAGAGGGACGGCTGCTTGAGGTGCTGGAGAAATCTCCTCTTGAGATAAGGGAAAAGGCTTGCAGCGTATTTGGAGAGGGCGGCGGCTGCAATTATCATACCATTTCCTATGAGCAGCAGCTGGAGCTGAAAAAGCAGCAGGTAAAGGGGCTGATTGACCAGGTATGTTCTGAATATGAATTTGAAGGAATAGTAGGAAGCCCGGTGGAATGGGGTTACCGCAACAAAATGGAATTCTCATTCGGAGATGAATATAAGGATGGGCCGATGTCCTTGGGACTTCATAAAAGAGGCAGCTTCCATGATATCCTTACAACGAATGCCTGTGCCATCGTGGATGAGGACTACAATAAAATCCTATCCGCTGCATTGGATTATTTTAAAAGCAGCGGACAGGATTATTATCATAAGCTTACCCACAAAGGATACCTTCGTCATCTCGTGGTAAGGAAGGCCGTAAAGACCGGAGAGATATTAATTAACCTAATCACCTCATCACAGTTTTGCGAAAAAGAGGAGACAGAAGATAGATGCAATACAGACAAGCCCGATTCAGAAGCTCCGGCAATCGAAAACACAATAACAGAGAAGGAATTATTAAGCGGATTCGTTGACTTATTAAAAGCTTTAGATATCAACGGAAAAATAACAGGAATCCTTCATTCCTATAACGACAGCAAAGCAGATATCGTAAAAAGCGATAAAACAGAAATTCTCTATGGAAGAGATTATATCTGTGAAGAGCTTCTGAATCTAAAGTTCAAGATATCTGCCTTCTCCTTCTTTCAGACAAATTCTCTTGGGGCAGAGGTGTTATATACAAAAGTAAGAGAATATGTGGACAATACCAAAGATAAGAACATCTATGACCTCTACAGCGGAACCGGAACCATAGCGCAGCTTTTAGCTCCGGTAGCAGGAGAAGTAACCGGTGTAGAAATCGTAGAGGAAGCCGTAGAAGCAGCCAAAGAAAATGCCAAGTTAAACGGACTGACAAACTGTAAGTTCATAGCAGGCGATGTCCTAAAAGTAATGGATGACCTAACCAAAAAGCCGGATATCATTGTACTGGACCCGCCCAGAGAAGGCGTCCATCCAAAGGCACTGAATAAGATTATAAATTTAGGGGTGGACAGAATCGTATATATATCGTGCAAGCCGACATCGCTGGTAAGGGACTTGGAGATATTGCAGGAAAGTGGTTACAAAGTAGAAAAGGTATGTGCGGTGGACATGTTCCCGGAAACGGTGCATGTGGAGACGGTATGTTTAATGTCTAGAAAGTGATGTCCAGAAAGCCTTGAGAATACTGAGTTTTATAAAATGAAAGTAAATCTGTCTACTCGACTTAAGCCCTCGATATGTGTACGTGGAAACATATCGAGGGTATATTTTTGTGCAAAATTTGAGCTAGAATATGGGTAGGGTTGAGTTGACAGATTAGATATATCTATAGGGTTGAGGAGATAGAATGGATGTGACATTCTATACACC
>JAEZXP010000080.1 GCA_023419655.1 Bacillota bacterium
CATCCGGTGCTTTCGTAATATATCCCCTTACATCAGTATATGTCCCATCCAGATATTTTGCAATATCCCCTTGGGGAATAATCTTCTGCAGAATCGTCTCATCGGTTGGCATCGGAAAGGAATCACGAATTGTTCTCATGATTGCTTTATCTGCATCGGAAAGCGTATCCTGCAGTGCCTGCAGCAGCTCCTGAAACCCGCATTCTCCAGCTCTAATTTAGTTAAAGATAGAAAAAGATAGAACAACCGCCATAACACAGGCAAGTGGTTCTATCTTTCTTTTACATTCGTTATTTAATATCTCTTATCATCGAGCATGCAGACATATAATTCTCAATATATTCAAATCATAAAGGTTGTTTTCTCTCATATACTGATGTTATATCACTTTTATTTACCCACTTTTCATATACTCCTCTGTCAATCATCTTCATATCAAACTTCTTATATGCAGTATAATCTCCGGTAAATAAGAGTAGTCTGTCTTCCTCTTCTCTATCCACCCCAAAATCATATCCCTGATATATTGCATGGGGATATATTATATATACTTCCTCCAATTCATTTTTTGAAACTCTTTTGGTATAAATCCCCCACTTGGATAGAGAAAACCCCTTTGACACATCCTCACTATTGTGTGAATGAAGAGAAAAAACATTGGAATCAATAAGGCCCGCTTCATATTCAACGCCTTTATAAACTGCATATGCCCCTTTTCTCATTAATTTTCACCTCCTTTTAATCCATAAGACCAATAAATTTTCCTGCCTTTTCACTATAGATTGCGACTAATCTTTCCAGTCCCTCTCTTGTTATCGTATAAAGTTCTGCGCCATCATAAAGTTTAAGGAATTCACCAACAGCAACTTTATATTCAGGGATTACGTACCCATCCATACCCACCGTATAACCATTTCCTCTGAAAGGCGGTCCGTCCGGCACATTTCCTCCCATCGCCGGACCATATGGAATTTCTATATTCGATAAATCAGATGGCTTAAACCTTATGGCCCCGACATACTCATCAGTAGCAGGATTAAACAGTGAGCCATCATAATTCAAGCCAAGTGCACGGTAAATATCATCATAGGTAATCAACTGTTTGGCATCCGGTGCTTTCGTAATATATCCCCTTACATCAGTATATGTCCCATCCAGATATTTTACAATATCCCCTTGAGGAATAATCTTCTGCAGAATCGTCTCATCGGTTGGCATCGGAATGGAATCACGAATTGTTCTCATGATTGCTTTATCTGCATCGGAAAGTGTATCCGGCAGTGCCTGCAGCAGCTCTTGGAACCTATATTCTCTAGTTCTAATTTAGTTAAAATAAAAAAAGATAGAACAACCGCCATAACACAGGCAAGTGGTTCTATCTTTTTTTACATTCGTTATTTAATATCTCTTATCATCGAACATACAGACATATAATTTTCACCTCTTTTTAATCCATGAGACCAATAAATTTTCCTGCCTCTTCATTATATATTGCGACTAATCTTTCCAGTCCTACTTCTTCATCTACATACAGCCTACAGACGAATCAGAAGGATTTAGTTGTTTCTTTTTGGCTTCTTGATTAACACTATCAGTACAATACCAATGATTGCTGCAATAGAAGCAATTACGAATGCCGGAAACATTAGACTGATATCCTCTGCGGCTTCATTTTTAAAGTATCCCGCAATATAGGAGGATACAATCGCTCCTAATCCAAAGCCTACCATTACCATTCCATAATTGGTTGCCATATGCTTGCTTCCGAATAAATCTGCTGTAAAGGAAGGAAATGTACTTAAAAAGCCACCATATAGAAGCCCAATGAAACCAATGAGTATATATATGAAATAACCATTTGCTAAATTCACAAGTAGCGAAAGACATGCTGTACCAACTAATAAGACAATAATCGTTGCCTTTCTTCCTAACTTATCCGATACCCATCCCCAGAATAGTCTACCAAAGGAATTACATATAGAAATTATCAGCACACCAACCGTTGCAGTAGATGCCATATCCTTCGCAATTGCAATTGGTTTAGCAAACCCAATCATCATAAGTCCACCCATACAAGCCAGCATCATAGCCAACGTCAGTATGTAAAACTGCGGAGTTCTCAATACCTGTCCCGGCGTATAATCAATATTATTATTGGCAGTACCCGTGTTTTTAGATATATAACCTTCCGGAAGATATCCATCCGGGGGATTTATGATAAAAAGGCCTCCAATTGTACATACCACTAAGAATATTGCACTTAAAACCATGAAAGTTTTAAACTCTCCTATCCCTTCACCACCAAAATGCTTTATAAGAAATTCTATTGCCGGTGTAAAGATTACACCTCCAAATCCCAATGCCGCAACAATTAAGCCTGTTATATAACCTCTTTTATCGGGATACCACTTCTGTGCGCAAGCTATGGTAGTTGAATAGGTAAGACCCATTCCTATTCCTCCCATAATTCCATATGTCAACCACAGCATCCAAGATGCTGAGTCTGTTACAAAGGATGCTAAAAAGAAACCAAGAGCCAGGACTACTCCGCCTAATATTACCGTGATACGAGGTCCAAACTTAACCTGTATTTTCCCACCTATGGTTCCCCCTACAGAAAGCATGGCCAATAGCAAAGAAAAGGATAGTCCTGCCGCTGCATTATCACCACCAAATATACTATTTGCTATCCCTGATTGAAATATACTCCAGATATAAGCCGTACCAAGGCATAATTGTATCGCAATCGCTGCAATTATAGGTAAAATTCGTTTGTTCTTATGTTCCATTTTCATTCTCCTTATGATTCGTATAATTTAAGGTATAAAATCTGTCATTCCTATCGCAGCATATAAAAAATCTCATCAATGAATTAGGTGTTGATGATACCCAGCTAATACAACCTGCAACCATTTTAAAAATCTCTATTTTTTCTTATATAGATTTGCAACGCTTTGATTAGAAGTATTAAAGCATAAAAGGCAAGTACCAATATTGCTAATGAAAACCCCTGAAAAAGCACTAGTAACAAAGCTCCAAGTGAAAATCCCATTATAATATGCCTCCTTTTTTAATATATTGCTACTGAATAATAATAAAGAATACTATATTATTAATCATTAATGATAGAGCAATATTCTATTTTATTACTACAATCTTAATTCATTACGTAAAACAAGTCAAACTATATATTGTATCAATATACATAGAATCACAAAAAAACCCAAGACATTGTCTTGAGCTTCTAATTGCTAGTATTATATTGGCAAAATACTGTACAATACATTTTACGGTACAATACGTTTTACATTGTAAAGTACAATACGTTTTACATTGTACTACACACAGAAAAACACATCCACTGTATTCAAACCTTTTCAGGTCAAGCCCTCGGCCTATTAGTAACAGTCAGCTACATGTGTTACCACACTTCCACCTCTGTCCTATCTACCTTGTCGTCTTCAAGGGGCCTTACTAGTTTCCTATGGGATATCTTATCTTGAGGG
>JAEZXP010000236.1 GCA_023419655.1 Bacillota bacterium
ATTCATATCCATTTGGATAACCTCCTTTGTTTTTGTGTGTGGTTGGCGAACCTACACTCATTATAACATTGGAGGTTTTTTACTTGAAGCTAAAGCTATTGCGGGTCACACCTGCATAGCAGGTGGATTTTAATGTATAGGATACATTAAAAAGGAGCCGGGCACCATTTTGCAACGGCCCCACAGCTCCTTCATCGAATGAATATTTTATAATAATTTATAGCCAAAGGCTGCTTATGAATTCAGTCTTTCTTCCAATGCTACCAGCTGATTACTAAGCTCCTTCGGAAGCTTTTCACCATAGTTAGCATAGTGCTGCTTTATGGAAGCAACTTCTGCCAGCCACTCTTCTTTGTTTACCTTAAGAAGCTCTGCCATATCCGCATCACTGACATCCAGTCCGCTTATATCAATAGCATCCTGTGTAGGCATGTAGCCGATTTCTGTCTTAACAGCATCACCTTCGCCGTTCGTTCTTTCAACAATCCACTTGAGCACTCTGCTGTTATCACCAAATCCGGGCCATAGCCATTTTCCATCCTTGTCCTTACGGAACCAGTTAACATAGAAAATCTTAGGCAGATTGTCTTTATCTGTGCTATTGCCGACATCAATCCAATGCTGCAGATAATCACATACATGATATCCGCAGAACGGAAGCATTGCAAACGGGTCACGGCGTACCTTACCGATACTGTCCGAGATTGCTGCTGCTGTTATCTCAGATCCCATGATTGAGCCAAGGAATACGCCATGCTCCCAGCTAAAGCTTTCATGAACCAAAGGAATTGTGCTGGGCCTGCGGCCGCCGATTAAGATTGCACTTATAGGCACGCCTGCAGGGTCTTCCCACTCAGAAGCAATTACAGGGCACTGGTTTGCAGGTGCAGTAAATCTTGCATTCGGATGCGCTGCGGGGCTTTCTGAACCAGGAGTCCAATCTTTGCCCTTCCAGTCAATCAAATGCTCCGGAGCATCTGTTCCGATGCCTTCCCACCATACGTCACCGTCGTCTGTGAGTGCTACGTTTGTAAATATTGTATTCTTCTCGATACTATGCATTGCATTGGGATTGGAGGACATGGATGTTCCCGGTGCAACTCCAAAGAAGCCTGCTTCCGGATTAATAGCATAAAGTCTTCCGTCCTTGCCGAATTTCATCCATGCAATATCATCACCGATTGTCTCTACCTTCCAACCTGGAATTGTAGGAATTAACATCGCCAGGTTCGTCTTTCCGCATGCACTGGGGAATGCACCTGTAATGTATTTTACATTTCCCTTCGGGTCAGTAAGCTTAAGTATCAGCATATGCTCCGCTAACCAGCCTTCTTCACGGGCTTGTACGGAAGCAATACGAAGAGCAAAGCACTTCTTGCCAAGCAATGCATTTCCGCCGTATCCTGAGCCATAGGACCAAATTGTCTTTTCCTCAGGGAAATGACTGATATACTTCTGCTCAATCGGAGCACATGGCCAGCTGGAATCCTCCTGACCCTTCTCTAAAGGTGCACCAACTGAATGGAGACATTTTACGAACTCGCCGTCTTCTCCTAAAACATTCAGAACTTCTGTACCGATTCTTGTCATGATTCTCATATTCACAACAACATAAGGACTATCCGTTAATTCAACACCAATCTTAGATATAGGAGAGCCGATAGGTCCCATGGAGAAAGGAATAACATACATCGTTCTTCCCTTCATACAGCCTGTATACAGCTCTGTCATCGTTGCCTTTAATTCATCGGGGTCTACCCAGTTATTCGTCGGACCTGCGTCCTCCTTATTCTTTGAAGCTATAAAGGTTCTGTCTTCCACACGTGCTACATCGGACGGATCACTGCGGAATAAATAACATCCGGGACGTTTTTCAGGATTTAATGCTATAGCCATTCCGGCTTCAACCATCTCATTTAACAAACGGCTGTTCTCTTCTTCTGAGCCGTCGCACCAATAAATCTGGTCCGGCTGGCACATCTTTGCCATTTCATCTACCCATGCCTGTAACTTTTTGTTCAAAATGACTCACCACTTTCTGTTTATTATAGTTTTTCAGCAACGTATTTTGCATTCTGCTCCTATGTCAGCTTATAGATATTTCAATATTATCATACAATGCAACAATACATGTCTGATTATACCTAATTTCTTGGATAAATAAAAGGACTTTAATAAAATTTTTACAAAATAATAGTATTCTGGTAATATTAGCATTGTATTCCTATGCAATTTTACATATATATCTGTCTATGTTTTATTAATATGTTTTATCTGCTCCGAAAAGCTCGGCTATAAATGTCATTATCTTAAGCAGCGGTCTCCATATCCCCGGATTATTCCTCAGGATGAATGACTTAATTTGGTTATAGCCTATCCCCTCTGTTATCTGCAATACGTTTTCTCCTTTTGGAGAAGCGCCTATAGCCGTATGTCCGAATGCCGCTCCTCCGACGGCAATCTTAGAGGCAACCGCCAGTCCTCCGATTGAATAAATCCCGCCTGCTATTCCTCCTACGGCAAAGATACCAATGGCTCCTCCGCCAAAGGCAATCCCTCCAACTGCTAAACCCGCAAGCGCCAGCAGCCCAAGACCCAATCCTCCCAGGCTTATTGCACCCAGGGCTAATCCTCCGATACTGATAACTCCAATGGATATATTGCCAATTGCAATAATACCCTTCGCTACATGAATACCATATCCATTTTTTATATGAACAAGCGGTATCCCAAATAATTTTGTCTTGCTTTTATATTCGTAGAATGGATATCCGTTCGCGCCGACAGAATACCTGCGTATATTTGGCATGGTATCCTCTTGCGTTATTTGCGTTATTTGCGGTTTTTCCTGTCGGTATTTCAAACCCGGAAGCTCGGTATCCTCTCTGATTAGGTTATCCAAGCTTACACCGAATATATCCGCTATGGCTATTAACTTGTTTATCTCAGGCGTTGATTGTCCCGCCTCCCATTTACTCACCGATTGCCTTGACACATCCAGGATATTTGCCAGATGCTCCTGGGAATATCCCCGCTCTTTCCGTAATTGAATCAGCTTATCGCAAAATTTCATTTTTTACCCCATTCCTGCGCATGTTTTAATGGCTCGCTTGCGAGACTATGCGCATATCAAAGTTTGTGCCAAGTGTGTTCTTTACACTTTGGATTAACGCAGGCACAAAACTTATGAGGTTGAACGAGTATTTCTTTCAACCTTTGCCTGCCCCTCTCTACGCTTTAAAAATTCCATGCAGCCATAAATATTTCTGTCAGAATTATGCCTTAAATATATCAAAGACCGTTGCCAATTACAATAAACTGACACCATGCAATTTGTCAACTGTCGGTTGCAATCTGTATTTTCAGCAGATTTTTCATTAAAAAAGTGGGTCTGCCTCAAAACTTATGCCAAATAGCACTTAGATTTTGATTCAGCCCACTTATTGTAAACGAACATTCCAAGGTCAAAAATATATTTATTTTAGTTATCAATTAATTTATTCTTCTTTGTCCAGCTCATCATATTACGAAGCTCTGCTCCAACCTTTTCCAACGGATGCTCCGCCTCAATTCTTCTTTTTGCATTGAAGTTGGTGCAGCCAATCTGATTCTCAAGGAGCCAGTTCCTTGCAAAGGTTCCGTCCTGGATATCGGAAAGCACCTTTCTCATGGCATTCTTCGTATCCTCTGTAATAATCTTTGCGCCAGTAATATAGTCACCATATTCCGCTGTATTTGATATGGAATACCGCATACCTGCAAAACCGCTTTCATTTACTAAATCAATAATCAGCTTCATCTCATGGATACATTCAAAATAAGCATTGGCGGGATCATATCCTGCTTCTACCAATACCTCGAATCCGGCCTTCATGAGTGCAGTAACGCCGCCACATAATACTGCCTGCTCACCGAAAAGGTCTGTCTCTGTTTCTTCTCTAAAGGAGGTCTCAAGGACACCTGCCCTTGCTCCGCCAATTCCTAATGAATAAGCCAGTGCCAAATCATGAGCTTTTCCTGTAGCGTTCTGATGTACGGCAATCAGACATGGAACGCCCTGTCCTTCAAGATACTGACTTCTTACGGTATGTCCCGGTCCCTTGGGTGCAACAAGCATTACATCTACATTCTTAGGCGGAATAATCTGGCCGAAATGAATCGCAAAGCCATGAGCAAATAACA
Source organism: Bacillota bacterium (assembly GCA_023419655.1). Taxonomy (GTDB): domain Bacteria; phylum Bacillota; class Clostridia; order Lachnospirales; family Lachnospiraceae; genus Mobilitalea. Next base: position 4,183 of record JAEZXP010000236.1, read on the forward strand.
ATGCATTGCCTTCCTCAAGATTAGGAGCAATTGACTCATTGTATAATGCAGCCTGCTTTTCATCATTAATCAAAATCATTATCATATCAGCCTTCTTTGCAGCTTCCGCGGCTGTATATACCTGAAAGCCTGCAGCTTCTGCCTTCGCCCAGGACCTGCTGCCCTCATATAATCCAATAATTACATGAATACCGGATTCCTTTAAATTGAGCGCATGGGCATGGCCTTGACTGCCATAACCTATAATTGCTACTGTCTTTCCGTCTAAAAGTGCCAAATTACAATCCTGTTGATAATAAACCTTTGCCATAACCTGTATCCTCCATTTTTTTGATGCCCAGCATCTTTATTTAATAATCCATAAAATCTGCTATATCTCCGGAACCTCTGATAAGTCCTGTAATTCCCGTACGCACCAATTCCTTAATCGTAAACGGTTCCAGTAATTTGATAAAAGCGTCTATCTTACTCTGATTTCCCGTAAGCTCTATCATAAGAGAATCGAGCGCAACGTCCACTATCTTGGCTCTGAATATATCTGCCGTAGCGACAATTGCCTGGCGATCCTCACTGTTCGCACTTACCTGTACCAAAATCAATTCTCTTGTTACCGATTCTCCGCTTACCAGTTCTTTAATCTCAATTACGTCCTCCAGCTTTTGCAGCTGCTTTACTATCTGTTCAAGAATATGGTCATCACCGTGAACCATAACCGTCATCCTTGATATGGCGGGATTTTGCGTCTCACCAACAGTCAGACTGTCAATATTGTATCCTCTTCTGCTGAATAATCCTGCAACACGACTTAATACGCCCGCTGTATTATCTACCAGTATTGACAATATCATCCGTTTCATAGCATTCTCCTTTCTCTATGTATCGATTGGAATGAGTTGTATTATGTTGTATTATTTCGTGGATAAGCGAATTAAACTCGAAAGTCTGTGACTTCCTCGTATAATAACAGCCCCTATACCACAGTACAACTGTATTGGGGCCATAAATGCTTTTTATTGAATGATATTGTAACAGCAACTCACTTCTTTGTCAAGTGCATAATAATTCATGTTTAAGCTATAAACATTAAACCGATATTACGAATAATACCGGATTTCAGGTAACCATAATGTATAAGTGTTATTCTTCTTCTTATAAAATTCATCTTATGAAGCGTTGAAAACCGAAGAATGATATCAAGCCTTCTGCCGTCAATAAGACTATGATACAGCGTTGCAAATTCCTCCGCCTGCATATAGCTTTCCCGCAGAGCTGCTTTCTGTCCCTTTAAATTACTAATCCTGTTGAAGATATAGGCGGTAAAGCCCCGATTACCAACTACATTTGCCTCATGCTGGCGGTATAAAAGAGTTTGTTCCTTTATAAAGCTTATCTTTCCCATCGATGCAGCGATTAATCCCAGCCATCCGTCATGGAATCTTGCCTTTACGGGAAGAGGCTTGCTTTGCAAAACACGGCGTACAGCCTGATTTATCATGACCGTACAGCCAATCAGTTTATTTTCCATCAACAGGTGGGGAAGGTCCGTTAAACCCGGGTTCAATCTGCCCGACCGGAAAAAGGATTCATGTATGATGTTCAATTTATTGTCCACAACATAGGCATCTGTAAAGACAGCAACCGGCAGCTCTTTTCCGAATTGAACTTCCATCTGCTTCATTCTTTTTAAGGTTCTGGCTATTTTATCTTTCCTCCATACATCGTCCTGGTCGCAGAGCATAATATAGCTGGCAGTCATCCTGCTTATGGCATTCAAAAAATTCAGGGTTACACCCATATTTGTCTTGTTCTGACTGATATGAATCTTATCCGGATACTGCTTTTCATAACCGGCAAGTATCGCCATCGTGGAATCCTGTGACCCGTCGTCGATTATATAAAGCTTAAAATTCTCATGGGTTGAAGATAATATAGAATCAATTTGCTCCGCCAGATACTTTTCTCCATTGTAGGTTGTCATAACAATTGATACCATGTCCATACAGCATTCTCCTATCACCGGCATTATTATTTTTCACCGTCTTTCCAGTAGCCCTTATTCATAGAGCAATGTACCACAAAGCCATAAGGCAGCCTATTGTAATTCACTCCGAATTTGTAGCCCAGGTATTTGAATCCCGAGCTTAGGATTAAATCCGGTATTAGCAGGTATTTTTTATTATCAATCAGATACCGCCATGTGCTTTTCACCAAGCGGATGCCTTCCGATTCAGAGCTTACGCCCAGAAAGATATCCGCATACTGCCGATGGGATACTCCAAGGTCAAAGTTTCTCGAAAACTGCTGCAAATATGAATAAATATGAGAATGGTACACGCGTGCTTCTGCCTGATACGCAATCCGATAGCCGGCATGAATCATTTTATAGGCCATCATCATATCCTCATTAAATATGGTCTTTTCAACAAATCCCCCCAGCTTCTCGTAGATATCCCTTCGATAAGTGGCGCATACATTTGAGCAGAAATACGTCTTTATTCCGTAGGTTTTTATATCCTCCTCCGATTTAACAATACTTTTATCCGGATAATTAAATGCTCTTGTATAACACTCTATCCTATCTGCTTTTGAATCGGAAAGCTGTCTGCCATAGGTGGCCGATACCCGTGAATCCTCATATGGTTTAATAAGCTGTGCAATCAGTAATTCATCGGCAGGCACCGCATCCTGCGTCATATACATCAAAATATCCGCCTCTGACAAGGTGGCTCCATACCTTCTTGTGCCGCCATGGTCAAAGTCTTTTTTATCTATATAAAATATCTTTATATTGATGCTGCTATCTTTCGGTATATCAAGGGTCTCTTTTTTATCCATATCCGTAACTGTCTGAAGAATAAGAATATTCTCGGGCTTTACCGTCTGCTTCCCCATCCACGTAAGAAGCCTGTACAACTTATCATCCGGATGGTATACCGGAATAATCACATCCACACGGATATCCTCAAGGGAATTATCTATCATCACAATCTCCATACCTTTCTTCATTCACTATCATCCATTGTTGAAACATACACCCATGCCACCTCTTTTAAAGATTACTCCCGGTCCTGTTCATACCTGCCCTCCAGCCTGAACTTTGTTACCACATACAGCCTGTTCAGATAGTATGCCGTAGCTCCTATCATAACCAGAGAATAGATATAATAGAATATCCCTCTTCCGAAGAAGAAATGAATCCCAGAAAGAACACCTTTGCTTATCATTGCAAGAATCCAGCCAATCATCAGCTCATTGATATTCCACTTTGTCTGCAGGCACTGAACAGCAGATATTACTCCTTTGATGATAAAAAATTCTATCAATATCTCTATAAGAACCATCAAAAAATGATAACCCATGGATTTTAAATATAAATCACGAAGAATAAAATTATAAGGAAGCTGCATGATAGTAATGTATAAGAAGATTGCAGCAGGTATAAATAGTATTCCCCATATTATCCTTTTACTGTATTTTATCAAAAATAAAGCTCCGATAAAAAGAAAGACATATCCCAGAATATCCGATATTATGTCCACCATCGGACGCGCACCGATTAAATTATTAATAATCTTGCCCTGAATAACTTCTCCCAGCTCTTCTATCATCTCCATTGACGGATAAACATCCCCCATCGGTATTCGAATATCAATTGCCAATAATATGATACCAATCGCTATTAATAGTATACCCTTCTTCATTATCTTCCTCCTATGCTATTGCATCGACATAAAATTGATTGATTGAATATTTCAATTATATCTCATAATAAATGCTATAACAAGCAGAAAAAGGATAGATAAGCCGCTGCGATATCCGGAATAATGCTTCCCCAAACAGCGAATACTTACTTTATACAGAGAAAGAAAGGGGATTATTTTATGATGAACTTTAATGGTTATATAGATAGTGCAAGTCAATTCAGCGGCGGTCTTGCGAATGCAAGCCTCACCAATTTCTTCATGAGCGAATCCGATCTTGAAAAACGTCTTGAGGGACTGGATGAAGAATCCAGGCGGGAAGTGAGAAAGCATCTGAACGAATTCCACAGCGCAGAGGAAATGGAGATGTTCATTAATCAAAAAACCAGAGGCAGAGAGCAAGACCAAATCTCTTAATAGAATGGAGGTATATTATGTCGTATGTAGCACCGGCAATTCAGGATAAATTCGAAACATTATCCGTTGATTTAAAAAATGTTATTCTGGAACGAAACGTAGAATTATATACGATTCATGACTTAATCAAGGTTCTGGATGAGATAGTAAAGGAAGATGAAGCTGAAAATAACTCAGGACAATAAACACGAGGCTGTCGCAAAATGATATTGGGTGCATTCTGGTTATACCTGTGTACCCAATATCATTTTGCGACAGCCCCTTTATCAGAAATCACCGTCTTCAAGCAACTGCCTGATTTTCTCCACCGAGAGCGGCTTGCTTAAGAAGAATCCCTGTCCATTCTCGCAGTTATACCCCACCAATATCAGCATCTGCTCAATATTCTCTATACCCTCTGCAATCACTTCATATTTTAAATCACCGGCAAGCTTTAATATATTCTTTATCAATAAGGTGTCAACTTCGCCCTCTGTTATGGCATTAATAAAGCTTCTGTCCAGCTTAATTATATCAATAGGAAATGTCTTAAGGTAATTCAGCGAAGAATAACCGGTTCCAAAATCATCAAGAGCAATCCGTATTCCTTTTTTCTTCAACCTGTTCAGACGGTCTATGACATTCTCCATATCCATGATGTCCGCTGTCTCCGTAATCTCAATAACAATCTTAGAAAAGTCCACATCATAGCCGGACAATATCTGCTCCCATTCCGTAAAATTGACATCACTGGTAAGGGTTTTCGTCGACAGATTAATGGACATCTGAATATCCGTAAATCCCTGCTTCTCCCAGAGCATTTTTTGCTCCAGCGCCTTTTTTATAATCCATTTTTCCAGCCGGTAGATTTGACCTGTTCTCTCCGCAATGGGAATAAACTCACTGGGTGAAATATATCCTTCTGCCGGATGGTTCCAGCGAATCAAGGCTTCCGCACCTATAAGCTTCTTATTGCAGAGCCTGTACTGAGGTTGGTATACAAGATAAAATTGCTCCTGGTCAATGCCCTGCTGCAGGTAATTCGCCATATCCGCATACCGGGTATTGTCTTCCATCAACCCCTTATGATAGAATAATATTCTATTCCTTCCTTCTCTCTTCGAAGCATACATTGCAATATCAGCATTTTTAAGCAGCTCGGAAGCCGTGTCTCCATGCTCCGGATACATAACAATTCCTACGCTTACTGAAATATAGAATAATCTGTTATCATAAGACCATATCTTATCAATCTTATCCATAATATTCTC